>JBEIPE010000412.1:0-2130 GCA_040377215.1 Halobacteriovoraceae bacterium | reverse complement strand
TGAAGTTCTGAGTTACCCCCAGTGTTAACCACAGAGAGTTCAGATTCGTGAGAAAGTTTTGCCCAGGCAGGGAGCGCGAACATAGCAACGAGTATCAGCAGCAGCTTCATCAAAGGCCTCCAGAGTATTAAAAAGAGGGGCTAAGATAAGCGACAGGGCCTAGATTGTTAAGCGCCAAGAGCTTTTCTAAGTATGGGTTATCCCTGATTTTCTGCTAAGATGTGTCCATGGCCAAGATTCAAGTCCGCTTCAATACAAAGTACCTTGAGGGAGATCGCCCGGACCTCAAGTGGCGCGTCCTGGTCGACGGTGAGGAGTTTCTTGCTCGTCATGTGCATATGAAGGTGGCGAGCACCACCACAGAAGATGTGATTTCTACCGGCGAAACCAAGTGGCATATCACCTGCCAGGGACGGATCGAGTGGAAAGGCGATGATGCCTACATCCTGAGTGAGTCGCTTTAACTCACGACATCCTTCAGTTTTATGAGATTTCTTTTTTTGCAGTGGGCCAGTAAGATCGTTTCATGGGGAGTAGCTTCCTCTCAGTAAGAGAGGCTTTGTGTCGCCATCCCGAGGTCAAACTCCGGCACCAGGTTAATTAGCAAGACCATAGATAACTCGATGAGGAGGTACCTATGAAAACCGCTTGGATCTTTTTAGTTCTTTCAATGATGGTCGTTTCTTGTTCGACCCTTCCGAAAGGCAATGATCACGCAAGTGAGTTTCCAAAATTCCACGCTAACGAGCGTCGATAAGTTTTAAGGCCACCTTCGGGTGGCCTTTTTTTGTAAAAAATTCTCAAGATCTTTTCAGTCTATTCTCGACCATGTCACAACCCGCTGATGAAAAACTCTGCTGCTCTATTTGTTGTTGCTGTCATTTGTGCGTCTGCTTTTGCTCAGGATGTTCCTCGTCCGATCAATCCAACAAGCCGCGCGACCGTCGGTGGCGGTTCTCACCAAACTCCTAGCACGCCATCGCGTCCGGATGTTCGCCCGCAGCCTCAACCGCAGCCGCGTCCAGAGCCGCGCCCTGATCAACGTCGTCCAGAAACTCGCAACGATGAGTGCGAAGTCATTATGGTAGATGCCTACAACCGTGTGGTGTACCGCTACACCGGATTAGCTGATAGGCCTTCAGGACTGTGCCGTGGGCCGATCACTCGCTGCCAGCAGGACATCTTCGCTGAGCGCGTATACGGCGCTCTTTGCTACCAGACCGTCCTTTAAAAATCAGGGCGTTAGGTAGTCCGAACTAAAATGCTCAGGATAAGGGGGCCATGAACCGATAAGCTATCATGGTCCAAAAGCTTAGCTCCCTAGTGAGTCTGGTTCTACTTGTCATGGCTGTCCCGGCCTACGGTCAGTACTGCCTTGATGCCTCCCAATGTCGCTCACAACTTTTGCGAGTTGAGTTAGCCTCGGATGTATTGGGTCGAGGGAATGTTCAGCAGCTCATGCCTTCTTTGCAGGCGCTTTCACAATCTTCGTTGTTACAAAGTAATTTAGAGCAAGGGTTTCCACTCCAGCCTCTTTCATTTCCGCACAGTAAAGAGACATGTATTCGCGAAAAAACAGAAGGCGATGCGAATTATCAAAACATCGACTGTAATTCGAAAACGCTGTGCTCTGATTCGAGTTTGATTCCGGCGGTACGTGCGCAGTTGTGCTTCAAGTTGCCTTGTCCGATTATCGAAGGCACGCTCAACGTCGGTGCATGTAATGGCGTGGAAGAAATTTATCCAACCAACATCTCATTTCCCGGGGCTTTGGAGATTAAGAAGATCAGACTCGCTCCTACTTCCGTCAATCTCGTAGGAGACAGAGCAAGACTTTGCTTCATGGTGAATGAACTTGAGTTGAATATGAGTGCGCGTTTGGACATCGATACGACTAACACGCAGTTACCTGATAACAACATCCAAATTGATAAAATCAATCCTCGCCTCGACCAGCCCCGTGAAGTGTGTATGACCGCGCGAGTGAACCTGACCAGTGCTAATCCGATTAGCGAGATTCGAATTGAGAATCCGAGCAATGCTCCGTTTATTTCAGATCAAATGATTCGCGAAGCTTCAGCGGGTCTACGTGTGACGGGGTTGAGTGGTTATCCTGCCGATGCCTTGCAG
>JBEIPE010000091.1:0-9681 GCA_040377215.1 Halobacteriovoraceae bacterium | reverse complement strand
ATGATCGGTTCCGTCGCAAGAGCTTACTTCCAAGCCTTGGCGTGACGAGAGATTTCTGAGTTCGGTGGCCCGGCATAGGTGGCTGCCAACGAGCAGCACTGTGAAGCATCTGCGCTTTCTTCATTCGTTATCACTGACGCCCGTGTTCTTCTTTGCCCTGGCACAAAATCCGACGGCCGACCTCACAGCAGCGCTTGTTCTTTTTATCATCCTCGCAGGAAGCATCTTTCCTGCGAGTCACGGCTTCAACAGTTATTACGACCGTGACAACGGTAGCATCGGCGGACTCGAGAAACCTCCAACGGTAGACGGCCAACTTCTCACCGTCTCAATCGGCCTGGAAGCCGTGGGTCTTCTCCTCACCGCCATCTACTTCGACTTCGCCACGACTGCCGTTCTTGTCGCTTATGGCATCGCGAGCAAACTCTACAGTCATCCCGCCGTACGACTCAAGGCCAGACCATGGCTAAGCCTTCTGGTGGTGGCGAGCTTTCAGGGCCCTGCGGTTTACTGGCTTGTGACGCAAACGAGCGGACAAGCGCCCTGGGGATTCCTCGATAATCTCGGAGCACTTGTTTCCTGCCTCATGGTGACGGCAGTTTATCCCCTCACCCAAATCTATCAACACGACGAAGACCGCCAGCGTGGTGACCTTACGCTAAGTCGCCTTCTTGGAATTCGGGGAACTTTTATTTTTAGCTTGAGTTGTCTGACTGTGGCACTTGGAGCTCTTCTGCTTCTTTCAGGTGATCTACGCTGGCTTGCCTTCATTCTACTGCAGCTTCCAGTTGGGCTAAAATTCTTCCGATGGGCACGACAGGCCTGGCACACGCCAGCGCTTGCCAACTACAGGAACACTGCTGGATTCTTAAATACGCTTACTCTCACCTCGAGTGCAGGATTCATCTGTATGTTTATTTTTGGGAAAAACGCATGAAACTTTTTCTCGCACTCTTTCTCATGGCCCACATGGCCCAGGCCCAGACCACCCAACTCGGTAAGTCACTCCTCTTAAACGAGAAGGGAGTGCCACGCTTTACGATGGAACATATCGCCGAACAGATCGGTGCTACTTCAAAACATGTCGTCACATTTCGCGATGAGGATGGTGTCGTGCTCTCCGAGGAGATAGTCACCATGAGTGAAGACGGCCAAGTTGATAGCTACAACTGGACGAGGCAGCAAGATGAGCTGCGTTTTACCATGTCTCGACAAGGCAAGAAATGGAAGCTTTCACTCAATAAAGAAGAAAAGACGCTGCGAATTCCCTCGAACAACGTTCGAGTCCTCGTACCTCCTGTTATTGCCACGGGTCTGGTGCAGGAGTGGAAAAAAGACGAGGCGCTCAAGACTTTTCGCTTCCAACTGCTCGCCCCTGACCGTTTGGAGACGTTCTCATTCATATTCACAAGAACATCTGAGGATGCTGGTACTGTCACGTGGACTTTAAAGCCGGAGAATTTTTTCGTTCGTTTGGTCGCAGGCGAGATTGGCTTTGTATTCAACAAAGATAAGACTCTCAACCAAATCCGCAACTTCATGCCTCCAATCAAATTCCGCAACACTGAGGGGCGGCTTGAAAACCAGAAATCCTCACTTCAATTTTAATGATGGGCACCGAAATGCTGAGAACACTACTGCTTATCTCTCTCATCACATCCTGTGCCTGGCAAAATCCCATGAAATCTATCAAGACCGATATCGCCACGTTTCGTGCGATCGATCCTCCGCATTTTGTGACCTACCAAACCAAACATCGAAAGATGAGTTTTGCCTGGAATGGTGATGTCACCAAACGTCCTCTCATTTTGGTTCATGGCTCACCCGGCTCATGGGAGGCCTGGGCGCAGTTTTTACAAAACCCAAAGCTCACGGAGAATTTTCACATCATTGCGGTAGATCGACCGGGTTACGGTGAGTCGAGCGCTGGCACTTCAGAGAGAAAACTCGGCCATCAGGCCGACGATATCGTAGAGGCGTTGCAATTCAACAAGAGCGGTCTTCCCGCCCTTCTCGTAGGTCATTCTTTCGGAGGACCTGTCATTGCCCAGATCGCAGTTGATCATCCCGAAAAAATTGCGGGCCTCATATTTGTGGCGAGCTCTGTCGATCCAAAACTTGAAGACATCAAGTGGTATCAACACCTGGGCACCTGGTGGCCGTTTCGAGTCATACTTCCAACAGACCTGCGTGTCTGCAATGAAGAAATTTATACACTCAAGCCAGAACTAGAAGTTCTCGCGAAGGGCATCCCGCAAATCTCGGTACCCGTCATTATTATCCATGGAGACGAAGATCCACTCGTTCCGGTTCAAAATGTGGACTACCTTGAGAAAAAAATTAAAACAGACCTTGTGGTCGAAACATCCATTCTACGAGGAATGAATCATTTCGTTCCTTGGAAGGCCCCTCAAGTCATCGTTGACGCTATTCTTAAGCTCGGAGCCTTATGAGAAAAATTATAGTCTTCTCAATTGTGTTCTCACTTCTCAACCTCATCTTCATTCCCTTGATGGCGCTCTATGGATTAAGTGTTTGTCCAGTCCTGCAAGTTCCAGGTTTTCTTTTTGGCTGTGCCTACACAGGGACGTTCATCGTGAGCGTCCTTGTCACGAACTTTTTGATCATCTTCGTTTTGCTCGGCAATAAGGCGGATTCCATCCCACGGGTGCTCAAGCAGCACCTCACAATTGTCTATGTCTCCTCTTATGCTGTTTCTACCATGATCAGTCTGCTGTGCTTAAGCTGGCTCTTTGACTTGAACCACATGTCGGGGGACTCGCGGGCGCCGGAGATTCTAATCCTCACAAGCCTTGCTCTATGTATCACGCAAGTTTATGGACTGAACTGGGCCCTGGGTGATCGCTATCCAGTGAAAGCATCGACCCGACATTCCTTTGATCGTTCATGGTTTCAACATACGCTGCGGACGATGGCTCCGATCGGAACAGCGATTATCATCCTTATTCACTTCATGCTTCTGCAGTCGTTTATGCAGGAGAGAAATGATGTCATTCCCATGAAACCCCAGGATATTCTTGATCAGTCCACCTACATCATTCTCTTTGTTGTCGTGTGGCTGAGCATTACCTACTTCTTTCATTTCATGTCTGAACGCGAGAATGCGCTCAACGTAAATCGCCATCTAAAAAAACTGGAGGCCGGTGACTTCGATTACATCTCTCGAGTCGAGGGATCGTGGGGGTTATGGGCATCACTCACTTACTACATGAATGATTTCTCGAAAGCTTTTAATGAACGGACGAAATTGCTGAAGTCATTTTCCCGTTTTGTAACCAGCGAAGTGGCGCATAATGCGCTAAAAAATGAAATCAATACGGTCAGTGGCGAGGAACAAGAATTGACCGTCATCATGTCCGACATCAGAGATTTCACTCACCTCTCCGAAAGTCTCCCCCCTGCAGACGTGGTTGAGCTCCTCAATGACTATTTCACCGTGATGCTGGATGAGATGGTGAAGTACTCCATCACTATTGATAAATTTATCGGTGATGGAATTCTGGCCTATGTCGAAGTACAAAATGAAAATGCGATAGCTGAAAACCGCAGGGCGGTCGCAGCCTCGCTGGCCATGCTCAAGCGACTCGAAGAATTCAATGCCACAACTCATCGTCCTAAAATCCGTATCGGCTTAGGCGTTTGCCGAGGTCCGCTCATCAAAGGCTATATCGGTTCAAGCAATAAGCTCCAACACACGATCATTGGTGATACCGTGAACCGCGCTGCGAGACTGGAATCTCTTTGCAAAGAATTGGGTGTCTCACTTGTCATTTCAGTGGACGTCTGGAGCTCATTGGAGGAATCCGTGCAGAAACAATTCCTGCTCCATCAAAAGTTAAAGGTAAAAGGTATCGCTCAAGAGATGAGCGTCTATGGCCTTATTCAAAAATAGGCACTCTGCGTAATTCATGACTATTCAGGGAGATAAGCCCTCCTTGGTTCCATCTGGAAACGTGTCTTTCTTACAAAAAACACTTTCACCTGGACTGATTAAGGGGGCCACCATACTTCAAGGTGTGCACTATTTTATCTCTTGGAAATTATTGGGCTAAGACACGACCTCATGGAATCACTACACTGGGCCCAGGCCCTTAAATATTTTGTCGTCCGCTCGCCTCATTACATGAAGCTCAAGGGCGGGCGTTTCCGTCCGGCCAACGTTAAGCTGCAATTTGATAACAATACCTACGAAGTGAAGACCATCAATCACGTGGATGAACTCGATCAGGTGCTGCGCTTGCGCTTTGAAGTGTTCTTCAACGAGTTTGCCACGTTCCGACCGCCCAAATACCTCATGCCTTACGACATTGATGGCAATGACTTCAAATGTGACCATCTCATCGTCAAAGAGAAGAAAACGGGCAAGATCATTGCCTGCTATCGTCTCACCTCATCTCAACGTATGAAGAGCGGTGAGCGCTACTACACCGAAAGTGAATTCAACCTCGATGACTTCTTAAAGATTCCCGGCAACAAGCTTGAACTTGGTCGCGCCTGTGTTCACAAGGACCATCGCTCAGGCATCGTGGTTCGATTGTTGTGGCGTGGACTTTGTGAGTACGCCGCACTTACGCAAACGAAGTACATGTTCGGTTGCTCCAGTGTGGGCCGCAAAGACTTTGGCAGCATGCCGAGCTTGATGAAATCCACGCACGCCAATAAAGCGTTTCTAGAAGATTACCAAGTGAAGGCCCAGCCGGATTTTGCGCTCGAGCATTTCCCTGAGCTCAACGTTGATATGAGCTTCGATCCAAATGAAGTCACCACCGACAAAAAACATCTGAACTCACTTTTGAATATGTACATCCTCGCGGGAGCGAAAGTCGGTAAAGACTTTGCCTACGATGCGGAGATGGATTGTATCGATATCTTCACCGTGATTGATTTCAATGCCATGAATCCGGCCTTTGATCGTCGCTTCGACAATGGACAGAGCAAGTGATCCGCGCGGTTCTGAAGTTCGCAGGTGTCTTTGCGATCATCATGACCCACTTGGTTCATCACTCTCTCGTTAATCTCATTATTCGTGATGAACAAAAACGTTTGCGCTACTTCCTTCGTAGCATCGCTCGCACCGCGGGCTGGGCGCTTAAAATTCTCAATGTGAAAGTTGAGTTTCCTACCGGCAAAACGGATCTTTCGAAATCATTTATCGTTTGTAATCACGTCTCTTATCTCGATGCACTTGTGCTGTTCCGACACTACCCATCTCTGTTCATTACCTCCGTGGAAATTCGCGAGACATTTCTCCTCGGGAAGCTGTGTGACCTCGCTGGTTGTTTCTTTGTGGAACGTCGCCCGCGCAAGCGTGATCCGCAAACCATCAATCGAGAGATGGGCAGCATGAAGCAGCGCCTCACAGAGGGATTCAGTATCCTCTTGTTTCCAGAGGGTACCAGTTCAAATGGCTCAAGTGTTCTGCCTTTCAAAACACCCTTTTTCCAGACAGTCATCGACTGCCAAGTACCGCTTTATCCGCTATGCTTGAAGTATGTGTCGATCAACGATGAAAAATTCTCGCCCGCCAATGCTGACTTGGTTTGCTGGTACGGCGATATGACTTTCCCTGATCATCTCTTTACTCTTTGCCGGCAAAAAAATGTCGTTGCTCACGTAACTGAGATTCCTGCCATCCATCCTGCACCTGAACACGATCGCGTAGGACTCGCTCGCCTGTCCCACGATCTTATCAGCGGGGCCTATGCAAAAAGTTAAATGGCTCGGCGTTCCCTTTCATTACGGTCAAGGCAACAAAGGTGTAGCAGCGGCGAGCCTTTTCTTCCGTGGCATTGGACTCATTCAGGAATTAGAAAAAGTTGTGACTGTGGAAGACCTCGGTGACATGTCTTTCAATCTCATGGCCGAAAAAGATTCTTCTATCCGTTTTGAACAAACGGTCTCAGTCGCCTGTGAGCATATTAGCAACACCGTAGCTCAAATTGATTTCAAAGATAATCTTCTGATGATTGTAGGTGGTGACCACGGATTGAGTCTGGGCAGTATTCATGGAGTGTTAAGCCAAAATCCTGAGACCGTTGTCGTGTGGGTGGATGCTCATGGTGATATGAATCCTCCGGCCGCATCGCCAACAGGCAACTTCCACGGCATGCCCTTGGCCTTTTTGCTTAAGCAAGCAGGGCAACACAAAGCGTTCAATTGGGTGAAGCATACGCTGCGTCCTGAAAGGCTGATTCTGCTAGGCCCGCGTTCACTAGATCCAGAAGAGCATCGCTTGATTCGCGAACTGAACATCACCTACCACTCGACTGATGAAATTCATGAGCACGGCATGGCCACTCTTCTGCAGAAAGCCCTGAACAAGATCGATCCGCAGGGACAACATCCGATCCATCTCAGCTTTGACGTAGATGCTTGTGACCCAGAAACCATGCCCTCAACAGGGACGCTGGTCTCCCGCGGTCTAGATGATAACGACATGCAGGCCCTGGGACAGGAACTGGCCAAAACAAAACGCCTGCGTTCTGTTGACCTGGTAGAGTTCAATCCTTTCATCGGAACTCCTGACGACCTCAAATTGAGTTTACAGGGAGTTCAAAGCTTCCTGACTTCCCTTCTCTAGTATTCTCCCCTCATAACGGCACACGGATTTCCGATGAGTGCTAAATGAAATACCTATTCACTATTTTTCTCTCTTACTCGGCTTTGGCCGCTCCACCCGCTTTTGTTGAGCGCACAGAACAGCAGTGCTCCACTGTTGATGCGCGCACGGCAAATCCCGCCTTGGCCGAACATTGGGCCACTCCACGTGACCAAGATGGCGTGGGTTGGTGCTACGCCTACGCTGCTTCTGAAGTCTTAACCGCAGCGACGGGAACTCCTGTCTCAGCGGCGGATCTTTCTTATAGCTACAATCGCAGCATCGAAAATAATTTCTTTACCAGCCTGATGTATGACGTCTTCTCGCCTACCAATGAAGACTACTACGAAGGTGGTTTCGTAGGAAGCGCACTGAAGCGCGCTCGTCGTGATGGCATGTGTCCGGAGTCTCGCCTTCCATCGCAATCCTTCCAGATGTCATGGACCGGAGATCAGCTCAGAGAAATTCTTCGCGGCGTTCAAATTCTGCGTGATCAGATCTCTGAGAAGAGCATGACAAAACAAAACTTCGTGGATTGTGTCGACTGCCAAGCACGTGTTCGCTCTGCTACTTTTCAATCCTTTTTTCCAGACGTGAAAGCTGAAGACATTTTTGATGCCATCAGCACCAACAAGAACAAAGAACTAAACTCAGTGCTCTATACTCTTGCTCAAGAGCAGTGCCAGGATCAGCGCACGACTCCAAGCCCCCAACTGAAGTTTAAGAATATGAAACGGAAGTCCAATGGGGCCCACAATACGTTCCCAACCATGGATCGAATTCTTGCCGCGGGTGGAGTGGTGGCGATTTCAGGCCCATCAAAAATGTATGATAAAGACATGAGTGGTGGACATGCGACGACCATCGTGGCGCGCTCTTTCCGCGATGGAAAATGTAAGTATTTTGTACGCAACTCATGGGGGCGCGGTTGTTATGGCTACAATGACCCATCCTTTACCTCCAATGATTGTGATGCCGCGGCCGGAGGAATCTGGATGAATGAAGAGCATCTTAAAACCCATGTACGCGAGATTGATTATGCTGAAATGGATAACTAAAACTCTCCTCGCTCTCTCGCTCACACTTCCAGTGGCCTTGGCGGCCAATGAAAAGCTCACGTGCGGTGACGGCAAGTGGCGCAAACAAGTGGCCGTAGGGAAATTTGAAGAAGAAAAAATTCAACTCTGCCATGATGGCGGCGGTGTGCACTTCACCAGTCCAGACTGCGCGGAAGACACTAAAAAATGTTTGCCCAAGCCTCGTGAAAAGAAAGACGAGCTACGTTTGAAAACAGAGGTAGGCAGTCCAGGCTTCAAGGCCTGTGACAAGTATACCGGCAGTCCGGTCTTCGTCGATGTTTGGTTCAAAGAGAAGTGGCACCAGACGGCCCTGTGTCTCTTCAACAAAGGCAAGACCTTTGTGGACACTAACGAGATGATCAAAATCTCGCGTGGTCCTTAATTTTTCATTCTGAAAAAGGCTTCAATCACACGCTCAACCCTAGCTGTTGAGCGTGCTCCTTTCATGCGAATCAAATAAATCGGATAGCTCCCCACCGCGCGACTGCCGCGATAGACCGTCAGTTTTTTCTTATCAATCAATCCTTGCACACAATGACGAGGAAACACCGCTAAACCCAAACCATGAGTCACCATGGTGATGGCCGCAGCGAGATCATTGATGGCACCCGCGCATTTAAGATCACGAAGTGCGGGAATCGTTTTTTGTGCGAACGTCTCACCATGCCAAATCTCAAACAGTGCATCCATGCCGGGATACATCACAAAGGGCTCGTCTAACAGCTCACTGCCTTTTACACGTTCTTCGCCACCAGGACCTGCGCCGACGAGCACATACTCTTCACGCGCGAACTCCACATGCTCCACATCCTTGGCCTGACTGGCACGCGTGACAAAACCAAAATCAATCTCGCCATTCAATAACAGCTCCGTGACTTCTTCCGAATGGCAAATATGCACCTGCAGATCCACTCCTGGAAATTTCTGGCGGGCGTCTAAGAGCTGAGGAAAGTGTGGGGTCATGAGACATGAGGCCGGCATAGCGTAGCGAACTTTGCCATGCAGCTCTTGCCCTTCACCACCCATGGTTTCTAACAAGCGCTCCACTTGGTCCAAGTAGGTTTCAGCAAAGGCCTTGAGTTCGACGCCGGCAGCGGTCAGACTCACACGCCGGCCCGTACGTAAAAAGAGGTCCACACCCAGCTCGCTCTCTAGCCGAGCAATATACTGGCTGACACCTGATTGTGTGAGGCCTGCGAGCTCAGCGGCGCGGGTAAAGTGCAAGGCCTCAGCGGCAAAGTAGAAGGCCTTGAGGGCCATGGGGTCTAAGTGGTGAAAAGGTCTCATCTTTTTATCATTACCAAAAATGATCGATTATATCAAAACGATTAATTTCACCTCCAGTAAGTCTTTCATATACAACACGCCTCAATCGCCTAACCCAACGCCTTAGGGCATAAGGAGCTTCTATGCTTTCGCTCATTACTGGATTCTTTGCACTCATCCTCATCAGCCTCCCCGCGCAGTCCGTGGAAGAGGCCACGTACTTCAGAGCATGGCAGGGCTTCAAGGCCACCCAACTCAATGAGCAGCAGTTCTTGCGTGATCTCGCTCCGTTTATGCGGGAGACTGTCGATCTCTATGAGGGCCGCGCGCTTAACAACTATATTGTGATTGTTCCCCCAGCAGGCAAACCGAGCTTTGTGCCCGATGAGTTTGCCTTGGTCGCCTTGAGCTCAAAAGAAGCTTATCAGGCGATTCGTGCCACACCTGAAGGCGAACGCTACTCCGCTCGCCATTGGGATGTGTTTGACCGCAATGTTTCCAAGAGTGCTGACCCTATGGTGAACTTCACTCAAGACAAACCGACCAAGCTTGCCCACAACCACTCTTACGATGTTATCGGTAAGCCTATTGATTGGTCGAAAGGCCGCACCATGGTCTACATCGGTTTGCGCAAACCCAACCTCAGCGCTGATGCGTTTCTCACAGGCCTCGCCCGTCACTTAAGTTTTGTGAAGAGCAGACTGCAAGCCAAAGGGT
>JBEIPE010000359.1:0-2796 GCA_040377215.1 Halobacteriovoraceae bacterium | reverse complement strand
GGAACGAAATTCTTGGGTAAAAACTCTAAGGGCAAGATCGATCAGCAGATTGAAGAAGTGGTGGCGGCTTGCCAGGCCCTCTCCCGCGAACGCACAGGTGCGTTGATTGTGTTTGAGAAGAGCCATGGACTTTTGAATTATTCACTGACAGGCACACGCTTAGATGCACGCATTCATTCTGACGTGCTGTATGCACTTTTTCAGACACGTTCACCGTTGCATGATGGCGCTGTGATTATTTTTGACGGCAAGATTCAATCGGCCGGCTGTTTTCTTCCTCTCTCAAAGTCTGGCGATGTGGAACGTCACTTCGGGACACGTCACCGTGCTGCTCTCGGGATCACGGAAGTCAGTGATGCCGTCGTTGTGGTGGTATCGGAAGAAACCGGTAAGGTACAAATCTGCCATGAGGGTGTCTTCCAAGTCGCCGTGGACGAGAACGCTCTTCGCAAAGGTTTACGTCAGCGTTTGCTGCAATACGAGCGCGGCCAGCATGAAGCGCTAGGCGCTCACTCATGAAAATTAAAATCACCTCACGCAAGCATTCATTGAAAATCGTGGCGCTCTTTACCGGTGCGATTCTGTGGTTCTACGTTTTGAATGCCGCTCGTATTCGCATCGAAAAAGCTGTGACCTTGCAGTATGTGCTGCCGGATCATGCGGTCTTTGCTGCGAAACCCCCGCAAGAAGTGATTGTCACGCTGGAAGGCCCGCGCGCCTTCATGCGTCCGATGCTGGATCGTGAAGAAAAAATTCTGGTGGATGTCTCTCGTCCGCCCTGGCGTGATAGTTTACGCCCTCAGCCGGTGCTCAAAGCGGCCGATTTCGTGCTACCTTTTGGTGTGAAGGTGGAAAAAATCACACCTCGTGTTTTGCCCTTGAGGCTTGAGCGTAAGGCCACCAAGGTGGTGCCTGTGCGCGTTCCGATGAATGGTGATCTGCCCAGCGATCTCGAATTGACGGATATGCAGGTGCGCCCAGCGGAAGTGGAAGTAGTGGGGCCGCGGAGTTTGATTGCGGGACTTAAAGAAGTCACCACCCGATCGGTGGATGTGGAGTCACTCTACGGCCAAAGCTCGCTTAATTTAGAATGGAATTTGCCGGATGAGCGCCTGGTGGTGTCTCGTGGCTCAGGCCCAACGCTCAAGTATGGCCTAAAGGCCAAGCGGGCCAATCTGGTGTTAGAAAAAATCCCGGTACGCTTGCTCGGTGATGGGCAGTTAGCGCGCCAGCAAACCGTTACACTCGTTCTGTGGGCGCCGCTCGACGTGGTTCGTCGAGTTGATAAGTCTGATTTGAACGTACAAGTGTGGGCCGAAGTCCCAGAGGGTACTAAGGGAAAAGTGGAAGTCGCGCTGCGTGCAGTGCTCCCACCTCGTCTGCATTTGGTCGAGATCCGTCCTAAGAGAATCCTTGTAGAGCCTCGCTGAGCAAGGTACCCTTAAAGCACCTGTTTTAAGAGGGAAAATCCATGTCTACAAAACGTAGTTTGTTCGGCACTGACGGTATCCGCGGCAAGGCCAATATCCATCCTATGACCGGCGAAGTGGCCATGGCCCTGGGCCGCGCTGTGACTCATTATTTTCAAAAACATTCTGGCCGCAAACCTTTGATCATCATCGGCAAAGACACGCGACTTTCTTGTTACATGCTGGAGCAAGCGTTCTCAGCAGGCGTGTGCTCGCAAGGTGGACGTGCCATTTTCACCGGGCCTTTGCCGACACCAGGCGTGGCCTTCGTGACCCAAAGCATGCGCGCTGATGCAGGCGTGATGATTTCGGCCTCACACAATCCTTTTGAAGATAACGGTATTAAAATTTTTGATCGCTCCGGCCACAAGCTTCCTGATGATGTGGAAATGGAACTCGAGCGCATGATCATGAACCCATCACTCATTCCACCGAAGACCGGTCATGACCTGGGGAACGCTCGTCGTTTAGACGAAGTCATTGGCCGCTACATCGTGCACGCCAAGTCTGCTTTCAATCCGCACTACTCACTTGAGGGACTGCGTATTGTGGTCGACGGCGCTAACGGTGCCGCCTACAAACTCGCCCCCCAAGTGTTTGAAGAACTCGGTGCCGAAGTTATCTCTTTGGGTAAAGACCCCAACGGTGTGAACATCAACAAAGGCTGCGGTGCTCTTCATCCGCAAATGTGTGCAGAGCAAGTGGTGAAGTTCCGCGCTGATCTTGGCGTGTGCGTGGATGGCGATGCTGACCGCGTCGTGCTGATCGATCGTGACGGTACTGTCATCGATGGTGATAAAGTTATTGGTCTGTGTGCGCGCTTCTTGAAAGACACAAATCAATTGGAAGGTAACCATGAAGTGGTTGGCACCGTGATGTCGAACTTCGGGTTAGAAGTCTTCTTGAAAAAACATGGCATGACTTTGCATCGCACGCAGGTCGGCGATCGCTACATCGTAGAGCGTATGCGCGCGGCCGGTTCAGTTTTCGGTGGTGAGCCTTCAGGACATTTGGTCTTCAAGCGCCATTCAACGACGGGAGATGGGATTCTTGCCGCTCTCAAAGTCATTGAGTGCATGAAGCATTTTGGCAAAGGGCTGAAAGAGCTCGCCGATGAAGTCGAACTCTACCCACAAGTTCTGCTCAACACCACCATCAGTAAAAAAACGCCGTTTGAAGATGTGCCCGCGATCATGGCCGCTGTGAAGACAGCGGAAGATGAACTCAAAGGCACCGGCCGCTTGCTGTTGCGCTATTCTGGGACTGAACACTTAGCGCGCGTGATGGTGGAAGGCCGTGATGAAGAGCAAGTTCAACGCATCTGTCG
>JBEIPE010000213.1:0-5277 GCA_040377215.1 Halobacteriovoraceae bacterium | reverse complement strand
GGACTAGGAAACTCCCAGGGAGATTTTCTTTTCCCTCAAGCACGCCTGCATTTACACAAGGCCCACTACGACTACTCTCTCAATCCCACCCAACGAGACACCGGCTCATTCCAAACGCAGTATTCTCATCCGGTCATTCAAAAAATGGATCAGCTGAAACGAGTGGTGTGGCATCAGGGCGAAGACGGTGCAATTCTGAAGGATGGCAGTTATCAATTAAATTTCAAATGCAGCCACGGCCACACTCCGTGGCTGTTGCATCCTTACGACGATAAAGTCATTTACATGGCGGATCTCGTTCCTACCGCGGCCCACGTGCCGATTCCTTGGGTGATGGGTTATGACATCGCTCCCGGTCGAACCACAGTAGATAAGGAACAGTTTTATTCTTTCATCACGCAGAAGAACTTAGTGATGATTTTTGAACACGACATCAAACGTTGGGGCGCGCGCGTCCAACTCAATGGACACGACGCTAAGGTGTCGCAGGAGTTTGTGTCGACGGGGCAGGCCTGTGAGTCACTTCCTCTATAGCTAGGCGAAGTTTTTCACGCTCAACACCAAAGTCTTGCTGAAGAGTGCGCAGCCAATCTTGCAGGTCACTGCGATTGGGAGCCGCACTTAGTTTTTGTAACTTTTCAATCAGTCCCATGCTCAAAAAGCCAATCCGTTTGGCATGAGCATTGATCACTGGTTGGCGCCCCATGATTTCAACTTTCTCTGGAAAATCCTGGGTCGCAAGCAATGAGAAGTCTTCATCATTTTTCACGGTAAAATTCGTCAAGAAGCCACCAAAGCGCATAGTGTAATTATCAATCACACGAGTCATGCGTGGTTTCCAGGCGAGTTTACGATTAAGTAGTTCGTTGAAGCCCGTCTCTACTTGCGAAGCAATGGCCGAAAGCGTGCGCAGTTTTTCGCCAATATCGCGCCATGCTTGTTGCGAGAGTTCTGCGCGTTGTTTTTCCGCCGCTTCTTTCTTTTTAAAGACCACATCCATGCGGGCCTGCAGTTCATCTGCTGAGCCGTGGAAAATATCTACATCAAATACCAAACTCAAAGGAGGATGAGCTTCTTCCCACCAACTCAGCAATCCTTGGGGTGCACAGTCCTTACGATTAACAGTCAAAGTGTAGCGTCCCGGCATGAGCTTTTGCCCTTCCGTAAAATTCATTCGATCAAACATCGCCCAATGCTGCAACAGAGGAGCTTGCGCTTGAAAACTGATGGACTCCCCACCCAAATTATTTTGTGCATCCGAATGAAAACTCGCCTCGTAGTAGCACATCTGCGGGGAACCATCGCTCAACCAAATTTTGCGATAATCGGCCGAGACCACGACTTGCGGAATCGGGACGGCGCGATTGATCTGCTCAAAGGCCGTGCGCATTTTACGGAAGGAATCGATATTCATATCTGCCGGACGGGCCAGCTCCACTTGTGGCTGCAACTGGCGTGTGGCCCACAGTCCCGCACCAAGCATAAGTAACACCACCACTAACAAAGGCCAGCGAGACGTGGTGGCCGGCGTGTGCTCAATCGGCGCTGTGTCGAAAACAAACTCTTCTTTAACTTCTCTCGTTTCTCTGACCGGACGGACAGGTCTTAGTTCTTCCGCTGGAGCAACCTCACCTTTGTAGGCCGACTGCACACGGAACAACGGCAACGCCTCTGGCCAACCCCGGGCCCAAACTAAAGAGTCTTTTTTTAACTCGCCGGACGCCAGTTTATCCTCAAGCACATTCAAGGCGTAAGGCCCTTCATGCGAATCTTGGCGGATGATGAACCAGACTTTCTCGCCGCGGTCTGGGAGTTCGTTTATACTATTGCTCATGGACCCTATTCTAAATCAAAGCCGGCCACAACGCCTGCAAGAAAGTTTATCCGCTCGTACCGGCACCGGTACAATCATCGCACTTGCGCCATCGGACCACGGAGTCCTTCGCAATGGTGGAAGGGCCGGGGCCCGTTGGGCACCCCAGGCGCTGGTTGCGGCTTGGAAGAAACTCGCTTCACCCGAGCAGGCGACACTCTTTAGCTATCACCGCGTGACCAGTCAGCCGCAGGAAGAGCAAGGCTTCGAAGCAATGCTTGAGCAACAAGCACAAACTCTCCGCTCTCTTTTAGGCCAACATCCCCTTATTCATCTAGGTGGTGGGCACGACCATATTCTCCCGCTGCTGAAGGCCTTGGATGAAACGCCGGTCTGCGTGCTGAACATTGATGCTCACCTCGATACCCGCATGGATCCCGAGCCTCATTCAGGAAATCCGTTCCGTCAGTTTGCCGGCAACGCAAAATTCCCTCTGCAGCTGCATCAAGTGGGCATTCATCCTTATGCTAATGCCCTCTCAACACAAACCCAGCTCTCCAGAGGAGAAATGCATATCCTGTGGCGCCGCCAGTGCGACGATGCGGCTCATGTGCAGTCTTTTCTTATGCGCCTTGAAAGCTCACTTCCGGCGAAGGCTCGCGTGGTTTTCAGTTTGGATTGCGATGCGCTGATGGCCTCTGACGTCGAGGCAGTCAGTGCCCCTAACCACGATGGCCTCTCTCTTAGCTTTGTTCGTCAGCTGGCCGCTGCTTATCGCGATTTATGCCAGCGTCGTGGACAAGCACCTGTGTGGGGCATCTATGAATACAATCCACTGTACGACAGTGTTTCCAGTCGTGGCGCACGTGCTATTGCCGGCCTGATGTACGATATGGTTTTTTAGTCTGGTTTTTAGTAAAAAGACGAAAAAAAACCCGATGCGAACACCGGGTTTTTTTCGAGAGACATCGCAAGGGCCTTAAGAATCCTTCTCAGGGCCGCTCACACACACACTCATTACTTAGCAATCTTCGTGCCAAGTTTTCTTTTCTCAAAATAATATTCTCGATGAGCAATTTCAAAGAGAAGACGCGCCGCTAGAAAAATCAAAACCGTCAAAAGCGTGGCAACACAACGTTTTAGGAGTCAAAACTTCTACGCCACAGTGCACTCATCTCACAAAGACCTGAAAAGACTTTTAATACCTGAGCTAAAACCGCATAATCGTGAACGATTACTCAATCAACTTTAACCAATACTTGCATAAGGAGTATTTCATGATCCGTTCTTCTCTTCTCGCTCTTGTAGCGGCTTCTCTCATGGCAGTCGGTTGCGCTTCTAAGAAGCCAGCTAACAATCCAGACGGTCTTACTGCTAACGGCGGCAACAACACTGGTCTTTCACTTGAACTCAAAGGTGACTCTGATTCAGGTACAGCTGGCGGCTTGCAGACTGTTTACTTCGGCTTCGACTCTTCAACTTTGGGCTCAGACGCTCAAACTGCTTTGAAGGCTAACGCTGAATTCTTGAAAGCAAATGCTTCAGTCGACGTTCAAATCGAAGGTCACGCTGATGAGCGCGGCGGCATCCAGTACAACTTGGCCCTCGGCGAGAAGCGCGCAAAAGCTGTGCGCGAGTACTTGGTAGCTTTGGGTGTGGCTCAGAAGCGCATCGCAGTTATCTCTTACGGCAAAGAGAAGCCAGTTGCTTTCGGTCACGATGAAGGCGCTTGGGAGAAAAACCGTCGCGCGAACTTCGTCGTTACTGCGAAGTAATGCGTCTACTTCCGTTCTTTCTTTTCCTATTTTTAGGCGCGTGTGGTTTAACGACCACACGCCCGAAAATGGAAATGAGCCTCTCACAAGCCGCTTTCATTGCAGCCAAAGAAGCTGAAGCCGATCGCCTCTCTCCCACTCTCTATCGCAAAGCAGAAGAATTCTACCTCAAAGCCAAATCCGCTTATCGTCGCAAGTATTTCAACAAGGCCCAGGAGTACGCGATTCTGTCTAAGCAGTATGCCGAGAAAGCCGAATACGATGCTGTTCGCAAGAAAGCCCTCGAAGGCACTCCCCCGTAATTGCCCAACGCTTCTTGAAGACATAGAATCTAGCCATATTCCTCTAAGGAGATGGCGATGAAATCAATTTTAGTAATGGCGCTTTTGCTCACTCTCACAAGCTGTTTAAAAACGGCGGAACAAGTTCGTCGTGAGCAACGAGTGGAATCCATGTCACAACAACTTTCTGATTCGCAGAATATCGTTGCTGATCTCACTGTCATGCTGAAAAACCTCCAAGCACAAATTGATACTCTCAACGGTAAAGTTGAAGAGTTGCAAAAGGGTCAACAGTCTCTGCAAGGGGCTGACTTGAAAGGCATGACGGAAAATATGAACGTGATCAAGCAACAGCTTGATGCCGTTCAGAAAAGCCAAGAAGCTCAAAACGAAGAACTCAAACAACAACGTGGCTTCATCGAGAAGGTTACCGAGAAACTCGGCAACATGAACAAATCGACAAGTGTCGGCCCCAAGAAAGGTCCGAAGGATGAAATCGCGGCCGCTCGTAAACTCATTGGCCGTCGTAAACTTTCTGACGCTCGCGCCATTCTCGAAGGCATGGTCAACGATTCAAGTGTCACGCCAGGTGATATGAACAAAGTTTTTCACGGTCTGGGCGAAATTGAATTCGCGCAAAAGAACTGGGAAAAATCTTTGGTGTTCTTCAGCAAGATCTACACCAAATACCCGAAGTCATCGCTCGCTCCATCTAGCCTCTTGCACATCGGCCGTGCGCTGAATAACTTGGGCAAGAAAGATGAAGCCGCTCAGGCGTTCCAAGAATTACGCACACAGTATCCTGGCTCAGCCGCTGCCAAAGAGGCCCGTCAGTGAAAAACCGCATCTGGGCCCTCTTAGCGATTTTATTGTGGGTTGCGGCCTGCGCTCGCCTGGTGAGTGGTCTGGATGACAATTATTACGAAGAGGTCACGCCTAAGAGTGGTGTGACTCAAGCGAGCATTCTGTTCTCGAACAACATCAATGGTGAAACCCAGCCTTGTGGCTGCAATAAGTTCCCTCTCGGTGGTCTCGAGCAAACGGCCGGGCACTTTCACCAAGTGCAAAGCAAAATGCCGGTGATCTACGTAGATAGCGGGGATTTGTTTTTTCCTTCTCCCATCTTGCCCGCCAACATTCATGGCTCTCATCGCTTCACGGCCGAAAAACTCATCGAGGCCATGGAGCACTTGGGGCTAAAGTTTTATGTTCCCGGTGACCAAGACTTTGCTCTCGGAGTTGACTGGCTCGCTGATCTCTCCAAGAAAGCCAAGTTCACTTTCTTGCTCGCCAACGTGCGCGCAGAGAATCCTTTCAAAAGCAAAAAATGGGCGCGAGTCAGTGTGGGCGAGAAGAAACTCGTTTTCATCGGTGTGCTCGATCCTGAATTGTTGCAAGGCCCCCAGGC
>JBEIPE010000133.1:0-7667 GCA_040377215.1 Halobacteriovoraceae bacterium | reverse complement strand
TAAGACAGAGCATAAAACGTACTAAATAGTTCATGTCGCACTCCAATGTGACGTGGTTTCTGATACTTCTATTATCGGCACATGTGAGTTTTGAATATTCACGTTCATTCATTTGTTTTGTGATCAAATCTACACAATTCAACTATACTGAGAGAATGAATAAGCCCTTTTCAGCTGCTTGTGAACGTAACCGTGATCCTATCCTCAAGGTGCTAGAGCAGGTCATTACTCCTAAAGATTTGCGTCTGTTGGAAATCGGTGCCGGTACGGGCCAGCATGCCGCTTACATGGCCTCGCATTTTCCTTGGATGGAATGGCATCCCAGTGATGTGGGAGCGAATCTCGCTGGCATCAGTTTATGGGTTCAAGAAGCCGGGCTCTTTAATTTGCAAAAGCCTGTGCGTCTGGATGTCAGTACCGATGATTTCCCAAAGCTCAAGTTTGATGTGGTCTACACCGCCAACACCTTTCACATCATGTCCTGGAAAGATTGCAAGTCTTGTATGAAGTTGATGGGGAAACGCTTGCGTGAAGGTTCGCGCGCCATCATCTATGGACCGTTCAAGTACAACGGTGAGTTTACCTCTGAGAGTAACGCCGCCTTTGATCTCTCGTTGAAAGAGAATGATCCGGCCAGTGGTATCAGAGCTTTTGAAGATGTGAACAATGCCATGGTGAAAAATGGTTTTGTGTTAGTGGACGATCACAAAATGCCGGCCAATAACCAAATGCTGATCTACCGTCGACTGAAGTTTGTCGGCTAGTATGTTCCTTCTGACGTTCTTCTTACTGCTTGTTTCTGACTCACGGGCCGCCAGCACAGACGTGTGTGAAGTCCTCAATCTTAGCAATTGTAGTGGTGTTCAGAAGATGGGCCGTCGCTCCAGCGCCCAATCACTCCCTTCGAGCTCCACTGCGGCTCAGTTTAATCCGGCGAACGTAAGTCATGACCGCGGTTTTGGGGTTGAGACCATGTACCAGCCAGATAATTCTCCTACTTTTAGCTTTGTGAGTGGTACGGGCAAAGTAGGCGCAGCTCTGGTGAGTTCAAAGGTAGAAAATAGTTTTTTTGGAAATAGAGTGGTTGAACTCGAAGAAGATTATTTTGAACGACGTGAAGACGACAAGCAGTACGACTCAGAAAAGCAGACACTGGCCCTGGGTGGTGGTCTTTTTAAGAATCGGAAATTCAGCCTCGATGTCGGTTTGCTGCTTAAATATAATAGCGACATCAAACGGGTGAATCCCGGAGTAGGTATGGCAGTCCGCTGGGGCTTTTTGAATTTCGGAGCGGCCCAGTATCAAGACGACGTGAAGCTTAAATTCCGAGATCTCGTGAACCCGAATACAGGCAATACTTATGAGGTTGAGTTTGGAGATGATGAGTATGAGGAACGTTTTACCGTAAGGAACTACTTTGCCGGCATCAAAATAAGAAACCTATTTCTGGATGCCGGCGTCATTAATACGTACTACAAGTTTGATGACGAAGAAACGGTGATTCGGCTTTATTCTGCGGCCTACATTTGGAAAAATTTCTTATTCAACGTAGCGCTTCGCCAAGAAGATTCTCCACGCTGGCGCTATAAAGATGAAACGCTCTTAGATGAACGCAAAAAGCATGAAACCTACGGCGGGATTCAATATTCCTTCAATCAGCATTTCATTTTGGGTGTTCACTACAACTACTACTTACTTCGCGAGTACGCCGCCAGCCTTACGATCTTTATCTAGCCGTGTAGCTTTTTATAAATCAGGAATCCTGCCACCGCATCTTTGGCAGCGTAGCTGAGCTGTTCCGGTGAAAGATAAGGTCTTTCCCAGTTGGTGGTTTTAGCGGCTTTGGTAATTCTCAGACCGAGGTATTCTGCCGCCAACGCGCGCAGGCCAGGCGTTCTTCCACTAACAGCAAGTTCCTGTGCGAGATCGAGGACTCCGGCCGGATCAAAATCATGAAGGCGCAAAAGTCCTTTGACGTCGTCGCGAGTGGCGACACCCACTTTAAGCACTTGCGGGTTAGATAGTAGAGGACCGAGTTCTTCCATGAGATGGGTCTGTGACAGGCGGAAGAGGTAGGCCACACGATCAGTGGCCAACTGCAAGAGGGCCACGTGGTGAAACTCACCCTTCTGAAAGCTGGGACGAGTCTCGGTATCAAAGCCTAAGACTTTTTCTTTTTGGAGCTGCTCTACAATGGTGCGGGCCTGAGATCTTTCAGTGACGACAATGATTTCGCCAGCGAAGTCCATGGGGGGGAGAGCATTAATTTCTTCTGTCGTCAGTTCTTGTAAGGCCATTTGAGCAAGGATAGCCCTGGCTGAGATGCTTGTAAATGAATTGTGCTTGAAACTACACATAGTTGAGACCTTGACTCCATGAATGGGCAAGGGACTTCCCCTAAACTGGTTACAGACAAATGGTTTTTCAAGGAGGTCGGTATGTTAAGTTGGGCACTCACATTTTTTATCTTTGCACTGGTGGCAGCCTTTTTAGGTTTCGGCGGAATCGCCGCTTCGGCAGGAGGGATCGCACAAATTCTCTTCTACGTTTTCATCGTGCTCTTTTTTATCTCGTTGCTCCGAGGCCTTGCTGGCCGTGGCGACAAGTTACTCAAGTAATTTAAAATTGGGTGGGGTTGTTTAGGCAACCCCACTCATTTTTTTACTGATAGCGAACTTCAATCACACCTTTCAGTGCTTCACGGAGCTCGCCTAGCAGCAGGGGGGCAGCTATTTTTGCACCTATCATGGTGCCAGTAACTGGATCGATTGATTTCAATTTCTTCACACAACTAATTCCAAGACCCCAAATCCCATCCGGCGCAATGATATATGTTTGGCTATCGCTGAACGGGTCTTTGATAATTCCTTGCACACCATAAGTAGAGCCCGCCACTAAGCGAGTGAGTTCAATCTCAGCGGGGATGGCGCTTAATGCGCAGGCCGGTTTGCCTTTCACGGCAGGAAGTCCGGCCTTGATAGGAAGAAGTTCATTGTAGTCGGCAGGCCCAGGAATTTTCAGGGTACGCTTCACCACGAGGCTTAAGCGCTCGACGTCCAGCTCTTCCACATCTTGGGCAAAAGCACTGAGGGAGCAGAGAGCGGTCAATACGAAGAACAAGGTTTTCATAAACATCCTTTGGTAATGTGCTGGTTTCATAGCAAAGGAGCGGGTCCACAGGGTGCTGTTCGAAAAGAATACAGGAATTGTCTGGTATCGGTGCGCTTCCACTACAAAACCCCCCTCTAACTACCGATAAGTAAGACCATGTTGCCTCTGCTTTTTGCGGTACTTAGTTTCTTTCAGGCCTTCGCAGCTCCATCACTGGTGGACATCGTTTATGATATCGATCAAACCATCGCGACACTGGTCCATGATGGGCCCGGTGGTGATTGGCTGGCCGATCCCCTGAATCCACAAAAAAACATTGTCACCATTACCTACGATCGTCCCGAAGTTGATTCGATGAACCAACCGATCTTAGATTCTGCGGGTAAGCCGATTACCGAAAAAATCACTGAGCGCTACCGGGTCTATGAAGGCTTCGCGGAAGAGATGGAGAAGTGGCGCCGTGATATCGCTGCTGGTCGCGTGCGCATTTCATTCTTCAGTGGGGGGCATGTCGCACGCAACCGTGCTCTGTTGGATGCAATTAAACTCAAAGATGGCAGCTCCGTACGTGCTCTCGTGACAGACAAACAAATTCATGGTCGCGAAAGTATGACGGCCACTGGTGTGGGACCTGAAGGACGAGTACGAGAACGTTTCAAGAAAGATTTACGCACGATCAATCCTGATCTGAGTAACGTGATTCTAGTAGATGATATCCCCAATTTTGTGCCGGACTCACAGCTTCATCATGTGGTGTGGCTCGATGAGGACTTTCCCTATCCAGAAAGATTAGGTGATCGGGGAATGATTGTTCCATCCGCCGCACGGATTCAACAAGAGCGAGACAAGTTTAAAACGATTTCGCGGATGGTGGCCGAAGCGATGGAGCTGCATCGAGAGAGTGGCGTGCCATTTTCTCAGGCCATCCGTCGCACAGTAGGCCCGGTGCAGGGAATGGGCCGACCGTGTACTCCGGATGATCTTTTTCAAGTGCTCAATGGATTGATTCAGTCCGCTGCTCGTTAGCGGGGAACACCCTGAACGACACCAGGATTAAAAACATTCACCATGACGGCGTGGGGGCTGTAGACGTCGAGGGCCTCACGCATCTTATCCTGGCAGCGCATCCCGATGACCGAGTCGATGGCCGAGTAAGCGTAGTAGTAAACTTCGCTGAGCTTCGGTCCAATATCAGTCCCTAGCAAAGCCGCTTTAGGTAACACGACTTTTAGGTTCTTCTCAAAGTGTCTGCGAGTGTAGCAAGCGAGCATGCCGACGACTTGGTTTGGTTTTTTCGCATCGGCCGCTTTCTGCATCGAATTCAGCATACGCCATTTGCCGACTTTGTTGCGGTGGTACCAATCGTAGTCAGTATGGCCATCAGCACGTTTGACCGGTGGGCAAAAATCCGGGCCTGCGCCATCACGCGCATGACCAGAGTAGAGCACCACTTCAGCGCCGTTCTCGATGGCACTGTTGAAGGTGTCACCGGCGGCTTTGCAGTGGGCCTGTTGGCGAGCCAAGTTGGCCGCCGAAGTATTCCAGTTATTGTCTACAGACAAAGATCCCGTCACAAGACGAAGTTCCACGCGATAGGGTTTGCCCTCAACATTGGTAGCGGTCTTCGTGAAAAGGCCCGCATCAACAGGCGAGCGAGTGAAGCCACAAGCAAAAAGACCTACGGGGCAGCGAGGCCGAGTGATCGCTCGGATGAAAAGTTCGGCGAAGGCGAGTTCGTAAACGTAGTTTTCAGGAGTCGCGTCGGAGTAGCCGAGACCTAAGACGATATTGAGAACTCCGTCTTTTTGAATTTCGTTATAACGTTTAAGACAGGCCGGTTCGGCTTTAGGAGAGTCGAGACCAATACGAGGAAGGGCGTTCACCGTCAGCTGAAATTCTTCCGCCAAGGTCGCAGCGTTGGCCGACCCGACAGCGAACATAAGAATAAGAGCTAAGATTTTCATGAGGTCTCAGTAGACCTCAAGCTTCAGGAGGGCAAGACCTCCTGTAAAAATGACGTTATCTCACCCTACAAACCACCGAAATATTGCGGTAGTCGATGCCGTAGGCCGGGATCTGTAGCCGTGTGATCGTAGAGGCGCCACTGCTTAAATTGTTGAGACGACCTTCGACACGATCCCCTTGATCATTGGCGCCGCGGATAGTGCGCGTAATATAGTTGACTCTCAACTGGGAACCATCAAATTGCGCGACCTGCCGGCCGGCCACAGAGATATGGCCCGTGCCATTGCGAGTATTGGTAGGATTGCCTTGGGCATGCACAATAATGCGAGAGCCTCGATGCACACCTTCACAGCGAGCGATGGCAGCGAAGGTAGGAAGAGAGAGAGAAGCAAGAATCACAGCAAGGAAGAGTTTCATAAGTTGATCTCCTGAAGCTTTGATACTTCAGGAGGTCACTGGGAACAAACGATGTGAGAAGTTGTAAGTTTGAGCTGCAAAACTATGAAAAAATTTCACGAACTCTTACCAAGAATAGAGCGCCTTCAGCTGGTAAGAATCGTAACGATGGTAAATCCCTAAGAGAGTGTCGGACGGGCCATGAAGGTACTGCGCGCCGGCCTCAATGCTCCAAGAGTTAGAAAGTCGATGAGTAACCGCTCCACGATAAACAGAAGAGCGCCCCACTTGATCATAAATCCCGCCGATTAAGAAAGTGGTTTCGTCGCCCCAAGGGATTCTAAGACCTAAGGTCCAAGCTTCCTCCATCACTGAGCGAAGGAAGCTGATCTGACTTTCGTCTTGGCGTTTCTGGCGGACGTGCTCCACTATACCGGTGATCATCCCCCAAGAGGTTTCGATATTTTTCTCGAGGCCCAATACCGCCATGGACGTTTCGCCGGGAACACGATCATCACTTTGTTTTGGCTTGAGCCAGTTGAATCCGCCGCGGATCGCCCAACTCTCAAAGGGCAACACGAATGTGCCGGCGATAGCTTCGTGACGGTAATAAAGAGGACGAAGCTTCACCGGAGAATCCACCAGCAGGATTTGTTTCGGTGAGACCGCAATGAGCGTGGCGTTGACTTCGGTGAGAAGGAACGGACTTTGGGATAGACCGTTGTAGTAAATCACTTGGAATTCAAATGACTCGGACTTATGTTGAACTTTGGCGGTGACGTTGTGTTTCGTGGCATCATCTAGTTCAGTGGGGGAGAGGTACTGGTAGCTCACATCATTTGGGATTCTCAGCTCAGTATCGACAGATTCAATCGGCAGCCGATTCTCACGTGGCAACCAGGGACTATGTTCGCCAGGTAACACCGGGCGAGTTTGCGAGGGGACATAAAAGAGTTCCCAATTCCAGTTACTCACTTCTTGTGAGATGGAAATCCCTGCTGAACCCAAAGTCACCGGTGAGCTAGGGTCCACCCAGTTTTTAGAATGAACGATGTCGGCCGGATTGACCATATCAGGCCCATCGACCGCGAGAGTTTGAAAACCCACTCGAAAAGTAAAGCCACCACTCTTTCTTTGGAGATAGAGATTTTTAGGATTCCATTGAAAGCGCTCAACGGCATCAGGGCTGTTGAAATCAGTTCTCACCCACGTGTCAGAGCGAAAGCGCCAGTTGGAGTCAAACTTCTTGTCTAGCTTGAGATCCAACTGCACGCCGGCCTTCTGAGTTGGCACATTGTTCGTTGTCGAGAACTGAAAAGCGTTGATGTAAGGCCCAGCAGAGCCTCCCATCTTCCATTCGGCCCAAGCAGCGCAAGGGAAGAGGAGTAAAAAAAATCCTAGCGACTTCATGGGATCAATTTTCTTTCAGGTTGGACTGAGAGAAATCATCACTTTTAAGACCTGAGTTGACCTTGATATCTGACAACACGATCTCCGTGCCACGGCCGTTAAGGTGATTCTTGACTTTCATCAGTTGAGCGCGCCAAACCGCGCCGATCTTTTTGTAGTTCATGAACTGGACGGTCTTTTTCATTTTTTTCTGCACATAGTACTCAGTGACTTGAGGGAGCAGGTCTTTCTTTGAGATTTTAGTGATGACTTGCGTATACTCCGAAGTCTCTGCGGTAGGCTTGAGTTCAATCCAGTAAGACTTAGCGTCGGTCTTGATGAGTTTGACACTTGCGGACTTAATCGCCTGAGAGTTGAGGTCTTCAGGGCTTATTTCTGATCCCAACAAACCCGCTTTTGTTTTGCCGGTTACCAGTCTGCGCACCTGACCGCTGGATGGCAGATAGATGTATTGTGTTTCATTACCTTCTTCATCAACTTGGCCTAAAAAAGCCATGTCTTTAATGTCGGCCGGACTTTGCAGACGTGCCATCACAGAGAAGCCGCTTTCACGCATGGTCTGCAGCGTGAGTGTGCGGGATTTGCTCTCGCCATTCTCTTCGATGATCTTCATTTCTACTTTGGCCTGGTCGTCTTTTGCATCTAGTTGTTTCTGTGACTTCTTGAGGATATCGCTCGCGTCGTTGGCAAACGCTGGATGGCTTATGAGTAAGAGAGCGGCCACACTGGCGGCGATTTTTGAGAGCTGTTTTTCGGGGAGTGCTGTCGGCACTTTTAGCATCTTG
>JBEIPE010000205.1:0-5610 GCA_040377215.1 Halobacteriovoraceae bacterium | reverse complement strand
CTCAGCCGCAAGCGCAGCATCTCCATGTCCTGATGAAAAAAGGACAAGAACTGTTGGAAGGCATGTTTCCAGGAATTTTGCGGCAACTCAGTATGGCCGGTTGTCCAGAAATTGACTGGGCCCAAGACACGCTCTGGGAAAATAGTCAGGGTGCTTTTCCTCGATATGCGTCCTCAGTCAGAACACTTTCTATGAGTCGCACTCTCTTGCAGGATTTAATGAAGGCAAATCTTACCGGGGTCAGGGTGATTCATGAGCGCGTGTCCCGGCCCTATCCTGACGCGGATCTTGTCGTCATCGCCGGGGGCCAGAATTATCCTTTGGAGGAGCATCTTGTGAGCGAAGAGATTCTGCCGATCCAGCTTACTTATCGCAGCTATGTGTTCAAGCAGAGTGAATTAACCATGGGCGGATGCAAGCAGTATTACTTTCAAGTGGATCCCCCTCACTCAACCGTGGGCGGAGTCATTTGTCCGATTGAAGACGGCAAGATGATGGTGACGCTGATTCAGTATGAGAAAGAGTTTTCGGCATGCACCAGTTACGAGGAATTTTTATCAAAGGCCACAGATAAATTTCGCAGCATCTTGGGGATGGCCCGGCCAGTGAGTGAGATGGCGGTGTTTCGCAAGTCGACCATCCATCGGCGAGTGCTTGATATAAAGAGAGTGACTCCGAAGACGATCTTGCTTGGTGACGTGCTGACCTCGCTTAACCCAGTTTTTGGCCAAGGGATGACATTGTCTCTGATGCAAGCTCAGCTGTTGCATCAGGTGCGTGAGCCCTTGCGGTTTCATCAACTCTCACAACGCTTAAGTAAGCAGGCGCACCGACTCTCAAAAACAGGCTCGCAACAGGGGGGGGTCACCAAGTCATGTTTGCGGGGCTACTTGCGCGCTTGTCAGCATGTCCCCTTGCTTCATCATCAATTTCTTAAAAGGCTACATTCCCCATGATTACGCTTCATCAATATCCCCCGGCTTTCAATCTTTCGAGTCTGAGTCCATTCTGCATCAAGGTGGAGGCCTTTCTCAAAATGGCCGGGCTGCCTTATGAGGTCAAAGAAGAGCGCAATCCCGCTCGCGGACCCAAAGGTAAGATGCCTTTCATTACTGATGGCGCAAAAACGATTGCTGATTCCAGCTTCATCCTCGAACACCTGATGGAAAAATACGACCTTTCACATTTGCGAGTCTCGGCTCCTGAGGCGCTGGCCTTCAAGGCGATGATTGAGGAGAGTTTGTATTTCTCCTTGCTCTATTCGCGCTGGATTGATCCAGCGGGGCACAAAGTGATTCAGGATGAATTCACACCACTTTTTCCAATGTTTATTGGCAAGCCTTTCTTGAACTACATTCGCCGTAATCTCAAACAGCAAGCCCTTGCTCAAGGACTCGGTCGCCACTCGCAAGAAGAAGTCTACAGGATTGGCCGGCAGCAGATTGCCGCGCTGGCGACTTATCTAGGAGAGAAGAAATTCTTCTTTGAAGAGCGCTTCACAAGTTTTGATGCCACCAGTTTTGCTTTTTTACTGACCATACTGAATCAGCCTATCGCCTCACCTCTGCAGGTGGAGGTGTTAAGTCATAAAAATCTCTGCGACTATGTCCTGCGGCTGGAGGAGTTATGCTCGCTGAATTGACTCAAGAACTCTTGGCCTATGTTCAAAAAGAAAAGGCCCTGCCGACGAAGAGTAAAAACTTTGTTGTGGAGAGTGATCTCTATGTGAATCCGCTGCGCTTCCAGCAAGAGAAGGCTTCATTGGTAGATCGGCATCTCGGGCCCTTAGAAGAGGTGCGCACCTCTCAGAGATTTATTGTGGAAGAGAGTGAAGGTCTCAAGGTTTTTCTGAATAGCTGTCCACATCGTGGTGCCCGCTTAAAAGAGGGGGTGTGCACTTATCATGGCTGGGTCTTTGATAAGTCGGGGCAGTTGGTGAAATCCAGCGGCCCGGCGTGTCCTTATCCCGCGAAGTCTTTGAAGCTTCGTGAAATTCCCACCACGAATGTAGGGGGAATGATCTTGCAGGGTGAGAGCAGTCTCTATGCACGAGAGATTGAGCAGCTCACTCAGAACTCGCGGTACCTCGAGAAAAGAGTTCAGCTGGTGAAATGTAATTGGAAGTTCCTCATTGAATCCTTACTAGAGACCTATCATTTTCCTTTTGCCCATGCGCCTTACCTCTCGAGCTTTGAAAACGCTTTTTACTCTATGGGCTCTACGGACGGGACGGATGCGCGCATCGCGGTTCCTCTGAGTGGTTTCGAAGAATCAGCGGATATGAATCTTATGTATTTTCTCTTTCCGTATTCCTTTGTGCTGCTCATGTCCTCTGGCTTTGTCTGGTTTCATATTGTGCCGCTCGGAGTAGGAGAGAGTCGCTTAGAGCGCTATCTCTATTCCTATGGCCAATGTGAGCAGCGGGCGCAGGCCAGTCTGGCGCTCTTGGATAAGATTCTCGAGCAAGACTTTGAGATTCTCGAGGGGCAGCAAGAAAATGCCATCTCACCGCAGCGCTATCACTTCACGGGATATGAAAAACTCATTCAACACTTCCACCAGAATCTCGCTATAATGGTGAAATGAATGTCTCTTTAGATGAAACAGTATATGTTCCAGAGAGAGACGATAATCAACGGCCACAGCGTGAGCATCATCCCCGTCTTGCGGTACTTAAAAGTTTTCTCCTGATTTCTCATCGTCAGGAAATGCACAACGCGGCCGACGACAAACACCACTGCGAGAGCATGAATGGCATAGAGGCTCACGGTTTGGTGTTCAAGCATGAAGAGAGAGAAAAGAAAGAACGGAGTGTAGCTGGAAAAGTTGCTATGGGCACTCACGAGATGAATGATCTCGTTGTTCTGTCCCGCACCGAGTGAAACTTTGTTTTTCCCTCGCGCCATGATGGTTTCAATGGAAATCCAAAAATAGAGAAGACCTAAGATGCCGAGATAAAGTGACGTAACCATATTGCTCCTAGATGAAGTCTAACTGCGGGCATTTCCATTCAGTGTAAAACGAACTTACCACCACTGAGCGAATCTCCCTTTCGGGGTATGTTGAATCTTTGAAGAGAGGCTTGGAGAGACCGAGATTCTCGGCCCACTCAACATAGTACTGATCTTTTCTTGGGTGATAGTTGGCCACGGCATTGATGAGGGGAGTTCCTACCGGAACCAGCGTGATAATTTGGATGAGGTCTTCGCGATGAATGAGATTGATCTTCTCGTTTCCGCCGCTGATATCCACTTTGCCCGCGAGATGCTTCGCCGGATGACGTTCGCCGCCAATGAGACCACCGGGCCTAATCACTGTAAGTCTTTTGCCAAAATTTTCTCGCAGCAGTGTTTCCACCTCAAGCAACCAACGGGCGGAAACGGTGTCGGGAGCTGGCGTTGAATCCTCGGTCACGAGTCCACAGCTCATTCCAAAAACCGAGGTCGAGCTGATGAAGATGATTCGCTTCGCAGTTGTGTGAGAGACCTTTTCACAGAAGTTCTGTGGGGACAGGTCGGACAGCGGAGGCGTGTTGAGGAAGAGAACGTCACAAAAAGTCGTGGGAAGGGAGTGATGGCGGAAGTCAAAGTCCGGGCGATGGGTTCCCCATGTTTTGCAGCCACTTTCTTGCAAATAAGCTGAAAGACGACCCCCGAGCCAGCCCAGGCCCACGATTCCCCACGTCTCTGTGTTAGGCATTATCACCCCTCCATGCTAATACAGACTCATGAAAAGAGAAAACGACAAATCAGGTGTTGGAACGGCGCTGTTCAATTGGTACCCCGGCCACATGGCCAAGGCCTTGCGTGAGATCAAACAGAAGCTCAACATGGTCGACATTGTACTTGAGATTCGTGATGCGCGTGTCCCACTGGCCACAGGTAACCGTGAGTTGCATGACAGCCTGGGACAAAAAAAACGCATTATCGTATTCAATAAGACAAATCTTGCGGACCCGGAAGTCACAAAACTTTGGGCGAAGTGGTTTGAAGAAAAAGCCGAGCACCATTTTTTTGTGAATGGCTTTGATAAAGCGGCCCTGCGTAAAGTGATTCCCATGGCCCGCCAGATTGTTGAGGCCAACCGTAAAACCAGCAACCCGGATTACGTGGAAACTAAAACTAAGCTCAAGCTCATGATCGTCGGACTTCCGAATACCGGCAAATCCACCATCATTAATCAGCTCGCCAATCGCAGTGCTGCCAAGGTCGCCGACAAGCCTGGCCAGACACAAATGCAGCAGTGGATTGAATTAGAGAACGATGTGGAGTTGATGGATACTCCTGGGATCATGCCGCCGAAAATTGACAACGAAAAACACGCTCTGTGGTTGAGTGCGATTCATGCCATCCCAGATGACATCGCTGACGAGCAAACGACAGCTCACTTCCTCATTCAGCATCTCCTGAGTGGGCCAACTCAGGCCTTCATGGATCGTTTTAAGATTGAATCCAAAGACATCAGCGTTGATGAGGCCATTCTAAAGATTGCTACGTTGCGTGGCTGCCTTAAACCTAAAGGTCTGCCGGATCTCGATCGTGTTTATAAAATTGTGCTGTCTGAGTTTCGCAAAGGTGAGCTGGGCAGAGTCAGCTTTGGGACTCCGCCCGCCCATCGTTAGAACATCGTCGAAAGATTCGTATAGATATCAAACACACCTTCGTCGTCTTCGGACATCTTCGTCGAATGACGAACTCCCACGTTCAGAGGAAGGATGCGGAAGAATTTCGTCTCAAATTCAAGCTCAGCTCCATAGCTATTGAGTGTGGCATCCGTGAAGTTCGACTCAAGTGCAGTTGAATCAAAGAAGACATTTGAGAAGATACGACGGATATAAACGAATCCGCCAACAGCGAGATCAGGGTAGGCCAACGGGAAAACGTAGTTACCTGAGACTTTGCGATACTCCGGAATGCTTTCGTAAGCGTAGCCGCGAGAGAAGACGTAGCCAGTCGGCGAAGCATTTGCCGGGGAAAAACGGTAGACCGAAGTGGTGTCGCGCATGACCTCTTGATCGAAGCTCAACCGCACTCCGTTGTTGTTCCAGATGCCCGGCGTGTTCACATGGGCATGATGGAAGAGGCGATAAGAAGAAGCTGATTCCTCTTTGCTCAGATCGGCCGCATTGTCGTAGCGCACGTGGTAGTTCAATTCCCATGGGTTGATAATAGAGCGGGCCACCGGGTCTTTACTGAGTGTGGTAGCGAATTCAACAGTGGTCTGATGGAAGTTTACACCCGCACCACCCGTATTATCGTCGTCGACTTGATAGTGGTCGGTGTCAAGATAGCTCGCGCCCAAGGAAAGGGCATTCACAAAACTGAAAAGGTCCTGACGGTAGATATAAGGTAAAGTCATGGTGAGGCCGACTTCTTTCTCTTTCCACTTCAGTGAAACGTCAGAGTCATAGGGCTCGACGGCACGCTCACGTATTCCACCAAAGAGACTGAACACAGGGTAGTAGCGCTTGTAATCGATCGCAAAGGACTGGTAGTCAGCATTCTCCGCTGCGCTCGCGCCCACGGAGGCACGAAGTCCGAGAGTCCGTAAGTAGTTATCGCTGGCGGCACTCAAGGCAAAGCCATTGCCACCTAAGAAACTCCAGCTGTG
>JBEIPE010000318.1:0-3227 GCA_040377215.1 Halobacteriovoraceae bacterium | reverse complement strand
ATCACTTTGAAAGATGAGCGCGCCGAGAAAGAAGAAACCTTCCACTACGAAGGTGGTATCGGTGAATTCGTTTCTTATCTCAACCGTGCCAAGAGTGCGCTTCACAAAGAGCCGATCTACCTCACACAAACGCGTGATGATTATGAAATCGAACTCGCTATGCAGTGGACTGATTCTTACTCAGAAGTTCTGACCTCATACGCGAACAACATTAACACCCCAGAAGGTGGAACGCACGTCTCTGGTTTCAAAACGGCGCTCACTCGCGTTTTGAACAACTACGCCAAAGACAACAACATCATGAAGAACGTGAAGATCACACTCACGGGCGATGATATGCGCGAAGGTTTGACTGCGATTATCTCAGTTAAACTTAAAAACCCTCAGTTCGAAGGTCAAACCAAGTCGAAACTTGGTAACTCGGAAGTAGAAGGCATCGTGAACTCACTTGTGGGTGAGCGCTTGAAGAACTACCTCGAAGAAAATCCAAACGTCGGTAAGACCATTCTAAAAAAATCGATTGATGCAGCAGCAGCTCGTGAAGCGGCTCGTAAGGCACGTGAATTGACACGCCGTAAAACCGCTCTCGATTTCTCTGGTTTGCCGGGTAAAATGGCCGACTGCCAAGAAAAGAACCCTGAGCTTTGCGAAATCTACATCGTGGAAGGTGACTCGGCCGGTGGTTCTGCAAAGCAGGGCCGCGACCGTCGCACTCAAGCCGTTTTGCCTTTGAAAGGTAAAATTCTTAACGTTGAAAAAGCTCGTTACGACAAAATGCTCGGTAACGATGAAATCAAGATGTTGGTTCAAGCGATTGGTACCAGCATCGGCAAAGACAGCTTCGACATCACACGCCTTCGCTATCACAAAATTGTGATCATGACGGATGCGGACGTCGACGGTGCCCACATTCGTACACTCTTGCTCACTCTTTTCTACCGCCAATTCCCAGAAATCGTGGAACGTGGTCACCTGTACATCGCTCAGCCGCCGCTCTTCAAATACAAGAAGAACAAGAACGAGCGTTATCTGAAAGACGAGAAAGAACTCGAAGCTTTCTTGGTTTCAAGCTCACTCACTGACTGCGAAGTCGATATGGATAAGTCTCGTATCGATCTTGAGCAGGCCAAAATTTTGGTGAATAAGTTCCGTAATTACAACATGACTCTCGATTCCTACGATCGTCACTACGATGCACTTTTCTTGCGTTCAATTATGGAGGGGGGACGCCTTGTGGCCGATACTCTTCGCGATAAAGCGAAGCTTGAGAAGTATGTCGAAGAATTGCGCGTTCGTTTGAATGCCATGGATACCCTGCACCTCAAGCGTTACACACTGACAGTTACAGAAGATGCTAAAAACATCGCCTGGCAGATCTCGATTCAGGTGAACTCTGCTTCGAAAACGAAGAACTTCCGCATTGGTCTCAACTTTGTGGATTCAAGCGAGTACGAAGATTTGGTTAACCACTACGAGGGTGTTCAGAAATACGTAAATTCTAAAATCGACTTCCGTCGTGGTGGGGATAAGCACAGCTTCGAAGGGCTTAAAGCTTTTGCCACCTTTATTTCGGAAGAGGGCCGCCAAGGTGCTTACATTCAGCGCTATAAGGGTCTAGGCGAAATGAACCCAGAACAATTGTGGGAAACAACAATGTCGCACGACAACCGTACTTTGTTGCAAGTGAAGATCGAAGACACCATCGATGCCGATCAAGTGTTCTCAGTTTTGATGGGTGACAACGTCGAACCTCGTCGTGAGTTTGTTGAACAAAACGCACTTAACGTGCGCAACCTGGATATTTAATTATGGCCAACGAAACAGGCAACACTCCTCCTAATCACGGTAAAATTGCTCCCCTTCTCATTCAAGATGAGATGAAGAGCTGTTACCTCGACTACGCCATGTCAGTTATTGTCGGTCGCGCACTACCCGACGTCCGTGACGGTTTCAAACCCGTTCACCGTCGTATTTTGTTCGCGATGCACATGCTGAATAACTATGCGGGCCGCCCTTATTTGAAATCGGCACGTGTGGTCGGTGACGTTATCGGTAAATACCACCCGCACGGTGACTCAGCAGTGTACGGAGCCATGGTCCGTTTGGCGCAAGACTTCTCAATGCGCTACACGGTGATTGATGGTCAAGGTAACTTCGGTTCGATCGACGGTGATAACGCTGCAGCCATGCGATACACCGAAGTTCGTATGCAGAAGATGGCCAATGAGATGATGGACGATATCGACAAGGAAACTGTCGATTGGCAGGAAAACTACGACGGTTCTTTGCAAGAGCCGACCGTTCTACCGACTAAAATTCCAAATCTATTGATCAACGGCTCGGCCGGTATCGCTGTAGGTATGGCGACCAACATTCCTCCGCATAACCTCACCGAAATTGCGAACGGTTTGACGGCTTTGATTGAAAATCCCAACATCACACTTCACGAGTTGATCAAAATTATTCCAGGTCCTGACTTCCCTACCGGCGGCGCGATCCACGGAACAACCGGGATTCACCAGGCCTTCATGACCGGCAAGGGCGTGATTCAAATCCGCGCCAAAGCTGAAATTGAAGTTGGGAAAAACGATCGTGAGAAAATTGTTCTCACTGAAATTCCTTATCAGGTCAATAAATCGAAACTAATTGAACGTATTGCTGAACTCGTTCACGAAAAAGAACTCGAAGGTATCTCTGATATCCGCGACGAATCTTCACGTGAAGGTATTCGCGTTGTTATCGATGTAAAACGCGGTGAAAACGCTTCAGTTCTTCTGAACCGCCTCTACAAACAGACTCAGATGCAGGTGTCTTTCGGTATCATCTTCTTGTCCATTTCAAATGGTCAGCCGAAGGTCATGAACCTTAAGGAAATGCTCCAGTGCTTCATTGAACACCGTCGTGAAGTGGTTATCCGCCGTACGACTTACGAACTCAAAAAAGCCAAAGAGCGCGCACACATCTTGGAAGGTTTGAAGATTGCCGTTGAGAATATCGACGCCATTGTAGAGCTCATCAAGAAAGCGGAAGGCCCACAGCAGGCCAAAGAACAGTTGATGTCGAAGTTCACGTTGTCGACCATCCAGGCGCAAGCTGTCTTGGATATGCGTCTTCAACGCCTCACTGGTCTTGAGCGCGATAAGATCGTTGCTGATTACCAAGCCGTGATGAAAGAAATTGCTCGTCTTGAAGAAATCCTCGGAAGCGAAACTTTGATTGCTGGCATT
>JBEIPE010000045.1:0-12683 GCA_040377215.1 Halobacteriovoraceae bacterium | reverse complement strand
GCGTTCAATGCTCAACAGACTTCTGTCTTGGGTTGTGTAGAAAGAAACGACGAGGAACTGAAGACCCGCATTACTCAACAGGTTGAGGTGGTCTCTAACATGCAACCGGCCAAGGCAGCCCAGTTGTTGTCAGTCCAGGATGCAAATATTGCCGTCCAGATCCTGCAAATGCTTGATCCTAAGAAGGCTTCCAAGATTTTCAACCTGATGGAGAAGGAAGTTTCTGCCCGGCTTCAAAAACAGTACATGGATATGAAAAGATAGCCGAAGCAAAAAGGTAACGCACAGTGATGACGCCATCTAAAATCCAACAGCCCGCACCGAAGCCACAGCCGGCCAAAGTCGCGTCTTCTGAGAGCAGCAATGTTCTCAAGAAGAATGATTCTCACAAGAGTGAGAAGGTGAAGGATAAAGACTTCGCATCAGAGCTCGCGGAGCTTGATAATGCAGAAGACATGGAAGGCATGGAAGAAGTGACCGCAGAGGGTGAAGAGCTCACTCTTGAAGCGAAAGGCGAAGAGTTGGCGAAGGCCCTTAAGCCTGCCGCTGATATGAAAGCCGCTCCAGTGAATGCCGAAGAACTCATGCAGGTGTTGAATGAAACACCGGCCATCACAGAGCCGACTCCCAAGTTGCTCGACCCAAAACTCATCAAACAAGTGAACGAAGTTGTTTTGCCAGAAGGTGCAGAACAAGTTGAAGCCACTCAGTTGCAATTGAAAGATCTTTTGATGCAACAGCAGGCTCCTGCCAAAACAGCAGGCCGCTCACCGTCGATTGATTTTGATAAAGCCGAAGTCGACCCTCAGTTGTTGAACTTCGAAGATTTCGTCGCTCAGAAGAATGCCGTGAAAGGCAAAGCCGTTGCTCCAAACGCTTACGGCATGCCATCAAAGACGACAATGAATGCCGAACAGTTGATGGGTGAGAAAGCCGTCGCTGCCAACGAAACGTTGATCCACGCGGATACCGGAGCTGCGACTCAAGGTCAGCTGGCCCCGGCATTCGCTTTGGAAAACACCACACAAGATTCTCTTCGTACGGAAGTGAGCGCTCCAGGCCGCACTTTCAACATGCAGTCTTTGACGAAGAACCAAGACGCAGACAGCATCCTTACGCAAGTAAGTGATTACATCGTGCAGGCGAAAGCTGCGAAAGAGCCGACTGTTCAGATGCGCGTGAATCATCAAGACTTAGGTATGCTCGACATCACCGTGAGCCGCACAGCTAACGATATGGTGAGCATTGTTCTGGGCACGCAAGACAATGGCGCGAAGATGTTCCTTGGACAAAATCGTGAATCATTGATGAGCCATCTTTCTCAAGCGGGCGTAAACGTCAGCGACTTGAAGATGGAACAGAGCGCTCCAGGTAAAGAAAGCAGCAGCAACGGACAAAACTCTCAGCAGGGCGGACAGCCAGGCGAGCGCCAGTTCGGATCACAAGAGAATCAGCGTCGTGAGGAACAGCAACGCCGTCACGACCTTTGGGAAATTATTCGCGAAAAGGAAGTAGCGTAAGCTATGCCTGAAATCGGACGCCCCGCAGATCCAGGTCAGTCTCAATACACCGGTGTCACCATGGCGCCGAAAGCTCTCTCGGCGCGCACTGCCGCCGGCGCAGCAAGATCAAACGAAGAAATTATCAATCGTGCCACCGGCCAAAAGCCGAAGGGCATTCATAAAGACGGTAAGCATAATGAGATGGGCAAGGATGAATTCCTGAAGCTCCTCACATTCCAAATGCAAAACCAAGATCCGATGAATCCCATGGATCAAGGTAAAATGACCGGCGAGCTCGCGCAGTTCTCACAACTCGAGCAGCTCTCGAACTTGAACGCGAAGTTCGATTCGATGAACAAGAACCAGATGGTGCAAGATAAATTCTACGCAGCGAACTTCGTCGGCAAACAAGTTGTCACCAGCGGTGCTTCTTTGAAAGTGACTGAAGAGGGCGGCGACGCGGACGTCTTGTTCAAACTCGATAGCGATGCTTCTCGTGTGATGGTTCGTATCCTCGACGAGAAAGGCCAGATCGTTGGCGAAATTTGGCGTGACGGTATGTCGAAAGGTTCTCACGAAGTCACGTGGGACGGAGTCACGACCGACGGTCAATTGACTGCCAAAGGTACATACAGGGCCATGGTGAAAGCATGGGACTCACAAAATCAAGAAATCTCGGCGCAGACTCAAGCAAGTGGTTACGTCACAGGCGTATCGTTTGATGAAGGCGAGCCGGTGCTCACTGTTGATGGCCAGAAAGTATTTTTGCGTGACGTAGTGTCTTTCCAATCAGCTCCTCAAGGTGCGATTGGTCACGCGATGCAAAATATGCCCGGTGCACAACAAGCGCAAAATAACTTAAGATTGAATCAACAGTCGCCAACTCCGAGCGCACAGCAAGCAGCGAATGCTTACAAAGCTCAGAGTAACGACGAAATTTACGAGTAGAAAATAAATGTCACGGATTAATGAATTACTGATTCCTAACGTAACGAGCTTGCCTGCACAAGGTAAGCCGGATTCGTCGAATCGTCTTCAGTCCGGACAGAAGAGTGAGTTCGATCAACTGGTGAAAGACGCCGCTGCTCCGAAAAAAGCAGACGTGCAGATGTCGACCCACGCGACGAAACGTTTACAAGAACGCAACATTGCTTTTGATGGCAATGAGTACCTGAAGTTGCAGGAAGCCTTGGGCAAACTGCGCCAGAAGGGCGGTCACGATTCTCTGGTGATCACAGACAAAGCCGCATACGTCATGGACGTTGATAAGGGCATGGTTGTGACAGCAGTCGATCGCGGCAGCATGGGTGATAACGTATTCACCAAAATTGATTCGACGATCTTTATGTAGTTTGAAATTAGAATCTAGAATACGGAAGTTCTAGGTTTTAACGGTAGTAACATTAACTTATGTATTCAGAGTAAGGCTGGTCCTTCCCGGAAGCCCCTCTTCCAAGTCTGTAGTACTTGGGGATCTGAATACGCTGTCCAGGAGGGACTTGAATGAGTATTCTTGCGTCTTTTAACATCGGCACGACAGGTTTAAATGCTGCGGGCCAATCCATGAGCGTCATCGGTGATAACATCGCCAACGCCGGGACCTTCGGTTTCAAATCATCTCGCGCAGAATTCCAAGATCTCCTCTCAGCATCGTTAAAAGGCATCCACGGCGGCGACCAGATCGGTTCCGGTGTGAAGATGGCACACGTTACTGGCCAATTCAATCAAGGTACAATCCAACGCACATCGAACATCACTGACCTTGCCATCAATGGTAACGGCTTCTTCATGGTAGATGCACCATTCGGTAACGGTTACACCCGTGACGGCTCTTTCCACTTCGATAAAGAAGGCCACATGGTGAACGGCGATGGTTACAGAATCAAAGGCTTCCAGCCGGACGACAAAGGCAACATGACCAACCAGTTGTTGCCAATCAAATTGGGTAACACAACGATCCCAGCAACTCCTACTTCGACTGTGAAGATGTCGATGAACTTGGATAGCCGCGAAGAGATCAAAGTGTTCGATCCAAAGAACCCAATGAAGTCTTCAAACTTCTCAAACTCGATCACTGTTTACGACAACATCGGTACAGCTCACTTGGTGACGATGTACTTCAACAAGACGGCTGACGGTCAGTGGGATTACCACGCGATGGTTGACGGTGCTGAAGCTCAAGGCGGAAAAGCTGGCGAGATGGTTGAGATGGCGTCTGGCTCTCTCAAATTCAACCAGAAAGGTGTGTTGGAAGAGGAAGTCGAGAAGAACAACTCATTCAACTTCAGCAAAGGCGCATTGCCAGGTCAGAAAGTTGCTTTCGACTTCGGTCCAAGCGTGAAAGAAGGCGGCACAGGTCTCGAGGCTTCTACTCAGTTCGGTTCGAAGCACTCAGTGGCCCGCCATACTCAAGACGGTTCAAGCGCTGCAACTTTGGCATCTATGTCATTCAATGACGACGGTGTTCTTACTGCGGTTTACGACAACGGTCAGCAACGTGATTTGGCCCAGATCGCCATCGCGAAGTTCGAGAACAACGAAGGCCTCTTCAAGACAGGTAAGAACTTGTTCAAAGAGACTCGTAAATCTGGTCAAGCTACTGTTGGTAAGCCAGGTGCAGACGGTCGCGGCGAAGTGATGTCGAAGTCAATCGAAGCCTCTAACGTGGATATCGCGAAAGAGTTCATCGACTTGATGGCAGCACAGCGTAACTTCCAGGCCAACACCCGCACCATCACAACATCTGACCAGATGTTGCAAGAAGTGCTCAACATCAAGCGCTAGTAGCTTGATGATGATGTGAACTACCGAGTTTAATTCCGAGTGGGGCCCCCTAGCGGGGCCCTATTTTATTTATGGTCAGGATGACCGGTATGCCGCCGATGGCAGGATGCCAAAGAGGCGGCGCCTAGTTTACAATCGATACATGAAATTACTCATTTTGATCCTACTTGCATCCTGCACTCTCATCACACGCCCCGAAATCCATCCCTCCGCCACCGATGCCCACATGCATATTCACACACCCGGTGAAGACGATCTGCAATTCACCGGCGAGCGCGCACTGTTTGCGGCACTCACAGCCGAGCAACGTCGCGCGATTGTGCTTTCTTCAGGCTATCAGGCGCAGATGAGCGCAGAGAATGCGCGCAAGGAAAATGCCTTCGTCGCTGCTGAAGTCAAAAAACTTCCCACTCGTCTGGCCGGAGCCTGTGCCGTCAATCCCATGAAAGAGTGGGCGCTCACGGAGCTACAAAAGTGCAGTGATGATGGCTTGCGCATTCTCAAGCTGCACACCATGGCGTCGGGATTGAAGCTGCGGGATGAGACCCATAAGCTCAAACTCACAGAGATCTTAAGCGCAGCCGAACGCTTACAAATGACGGTCCTTATTCATGGTAACTTCCCAGAGGCCAGTCGAGGCGATGAAGGTTTGCAACTTCTCAGTGAGCTCGAGAAATTTCCTCGCATACGTTTTATTCTTGGCCATCTTTGGGGCCGGGAATTCAAATGGCTAGAAGGCTTTAAGCATCCTAACTTTGTGGTGGAAGTTTCAGCGACACCCATTTGGATGAAGTTGCCTGAAAGTCGTGAGCAGTTGGTGAAAACCATGCGTAAAGTGGGCATGAAAAAGTTTGTCTTCGGCTCGGACTGGCCGGTGTTTCATCCCTCTGAAATGGTGATGGCGCTCAAGGCCTTGCCGCTGAAAGATGATGAGTACAAAGCCATCATGTTTGAAAACGCTCGTGCGCTGGATGATCTGTTTCTCAAAGAGTAATCAGAACGATAAATAAATTGCATTGGCCCCTGGGGGCCTGATAGGTAAAACTGATGAGCATGAGTTATCAACTTGCTGAGAGTAGTGACCTTTCAAAGCTGAGTTCCTTTGTGAACCGTGCGTACCGTGGCGATACGGCCCGTCAGGGCTGGACCCATGAAGCCGATCTTTTAGATGGTACACGGGTGGAGGCCAGTCTTTTGGAAGAAGAGTTAGCCAGGGGAGTGAGTCTCGTCATGGCCCATGATAACGGCGAACTTTTAGGCTGCTATCATTTCGAAATGAAAGATGCCCACACCGCCTACGTCGGTATGATTACGGTGGATCCGAAAAAGCAGGGAAGTGGTCTTGGCAAACAGCTTTTAGAAAATGCCTTCGCTCGTGCGCGTTCATTAGGTGCGCAGATGATCAAGCTCACTGTCATGTCTGATCGCCATGAATTGATTGCTTATTACGAACGCCGCGGTTTCAAACTCACCGGTACAGAATTCACTTTTGAGCCGGGTGATTCTCGTTATGGCCTGCCGAAAAAAGATCTCGTGTTGTTGGAAATGATAAGAAATCTTTAGATTCACTTCCGCCGGCGGAAGTAGTTTCGACTCAGAATTAAATTTTTCCTCAAACAGTTTCTTGCGTCGCTATCAGTCTCGCTTTGCTACAAAGCAATTTGAGGTGACACATGAACCTAAGACATCTGACAGATATCCAAATTCTTAAAGAAATCAAAATTCTGGTGCAAGACGAGAGACGTCTTTCTGTTAAAATTCTTCATCACATGCGTGAAATCGATCGGCGTCGCCTTTACAGTGATATTGGTTATCAAAGTCTTTTTGATTATGCGGTCAAACAACTTGGATACAGCGCCAGTGCGGCTTACCGCCGTATCCAAGCCGCTCGGATGCTTAATGAAATTCCTGAGATCGAAGAAAAAATAAATCAAGGGCAATTGAACCTCACTCACATCTCGGATGCCGCAGGTTTCTTTCGCGAAAACAATATCAAAGACAAGACTTACAAAAAGGAAGTCCTTGGAAAAATTGAGACTCTCTCCAAAAAAGAAACTTCGGTGAAGCTGCACGAACTTGCTGGGAAAGTGGCGAAGCGCATGATTCCCGTCCCGCTCTCAGAAGAGACCATCCAAAAAGTTGAAAAGTGGCGCGGTTTGCGACCGGCGAAGCAGTCCCCAGATGAACTGATCTTCGGTGCACTAGAAGTTGCGATCACCCACGCAGAGAAAGTCCGATTCAATGATTCAAAAATGAAACATCTAATCTACCAGCGCGACGAAAAAAAATGCACTATCTGCGGCAGTACTCATAATCTGCAATACGACCACATACAACCTAAGGCGCTAGGTGGTGGTGATGCTGTCGAGAATTTGCGATTGTTGTGTTTTTCTTGCAACCAGCGCGCACGGATACGCGCTGGTCTTTGAGAGAACTAGAATTGGCAGAAGAAGCGGATCTGGGTCGGCGTGCTTTCTTTAACGCCGCCGCTGAACTTCATGATGAACTCACCAGCAACGGCGCCTTCACTTTTGAACTTAGAAAGATCGCAAAGAACTTCGCCCGAGAGCACATCGTCTTCGCGAGTCGCCGTGAAGCGACGCTTGAGATTTTTGCCTACTGAGTTTTTGGCGGTCATCACTTCCGGCAGCTCCGCTTTCAGAATGCGACCATTGTAAGGGAGTCCCATGGTGAACTCATCCATTTGCACCGGATAGGTGTTGATACGGCCATCGGCGTAGGTGGCTTCAAAGAACCAAAAAGGCTTAGGATAAGTGGGAGCTCCAGCTGGGGCACCTGCAAAAGCGCTTGTGGCAACGATGAAACTCAACAGCAAAAGCTTTTTCATGGGAGCTATCCTTAATAAATATTGAGTCTCTAATTTAAGAAACAGAGCAGAAATCGACAAGGGTTTTGTCTCTAGCCGTCGTTGCCGATGGCCTCGACCGGACAGGCCGCCAGGGCGTTCTCGGCTTCCTTAATATCTTCCGGGGTGGTGGGCTGAAGCATGACGTAGGCATGCCCATCGTTGTCGTTCATAGCAAAGAAACGCGGGGCTTCCACACAGCAGGCATCACAGGCAATGCACTGGTCATCTACATAGTAGATGCCAGTGACATTCATAGGGAACTTATGTTTTTTATCGGCCATGGAGACTATCTACAGCAGAGCAGGGTTCGTGACAACTTTTGCGGTGGCCGTCAGATCTTTGATCATCTCTTCGCGGAATTTGCGCGCAAAGAGCTGAGATTGAGACTGAGCTTCTGTTTTCAACTGGGTGGCCATCTTCGCGTTGATGTCGCTGTTGGTTTTCTCGCCGACTTTCACGAGGAACAGCGCCCCTGGTGTAGAAAAGTCTAAAATTGTGCCCGGGGCGGCAGCGAACAGACGCTTCGCTTCTTCAGCGCTCAGGGCGTGGGGGCCAACGGTGAGGTCGTATTGGTTCACTTCCGTGCCCGGAAAGTGCACAAGGTTCATACGGGTCTTATTGGCTGCAATAGTCTTGGCATCATTGTTTTTGAGAGCGGCCTCAAGCGTCGCTTTGCTTTCAGACATAAGCTTATCGAGGTCTTGAGCTTTACGTTTTTGAAGAGCCGTGGTGGCCAACTCAACCTTCACTTGCTCCAGAGTCTTCTTTTCTTCGCCTTTTTTGCCTTCGATGAAGAGCCAGTGGTAACCAAACGATGTTTTGATTGGGCCTAGGATCTGGCCGACTTTGGCTTTGAAAGCGGCTTCTTCGAACTCAGGAACCATGCGACCGCGGCTGAACCAGCCCAAGTCACCACCGGTTTCTTTGCCGGCGTCTTCTTCAGTGAGGGCCTTGGCTTTCTCAGCGAAGTTTTTAGCGGTGAGGGTGCCGGCCAATTTATCAGCTTTGGCCTTAGCCGCAGCTTCGTTTTCTGGTTTATCAGCGCGGAAGAGAATGTGACGGGCCTTCACTTCTTCAGGCTTGTTGTATTTGGCGAAATTCTCTTGGTACATGTCGTCCAAAAGCTTTTTGTTTTCTGGCTTGTTGGCGAACTCTTGAGCCTCAGTGGCCGAAACGCTCACGAGGTTCACTAAGTCGTTACGCTCGACGCGCACCGCTTCAGTTTTAACACCGGTCATTTTAAAACGCAGGATGTCACTGGCGTAGCCTTCCGATACGAGCTGAGAGCTGAAAATCTGCTCCATTTTACGGCCGGCCACGTCATGACCGATCATTTCTTCGAATTGGGTCGGCGTGTACTGGTTTTGCGCTAGCAAGTTGCGGTAGAGCACCACGTCGAACTTACCTTCACGCTGGAAGTAAGGAAGACGCTTAATCTCTTCTTTCACCTCTGATTCAGCGAGCGACATGCCGTTTTTGAGACCGAAAGACAGGACCAACTTTGATTGGATCAATTGACCGAGAACGGTCTCTTTAATGCCCATCTGTTGGATTTGCGCAGCAGTAATTTTGCCGCCCATCATCTGATTAAAAAAGTCAATTTGTTGAGAGAGGCGCATCTGGTACTCGCGAGGAGTGATCGAAAGCCCGTCAACTGACGCGACGTCTTGAGGGGAAGCCGAGCCACTGTTGTTGTAGTCACCGAAGAGGAAACTCACAATGATGAGAATGAAAACGGTACTCAAAACGAAAGTGGCAATTTTACTCGTGAACGACTTTTGCATGGATGACTCCCTAAGGTTTACAGCTTGGACATTCTAACGGGTGTTCTCCGTTCAGGTCAAAGGAGAATCACTTTTCTTGGCAATGTGCTTCGGCGCGCGTTACTCTTTGTGGAGTCACTTTCATGAGGATTTCACTTGCGACGGATTGTTTCCGAATCTTCCAAAATTAAGATCATCAATAACCTGCTAGTTTTAGTACTGGCACTCTACGGCATTTCCCAAAAGCGCTTTGATTTGGAAGAAATGACTCTTTTCCAACGCCTTGTGGTGGAAGTAGTGGCCCCCGTGCAGAAAGGTTTTGCGAACTCTCGCCAAGAGTTAAGTGATCTCATCAACAACTACGTTCGTATTGTGAATACCAGTAAAGAGAACGTGTACCTCAAAGAAAAAATCTCACGCCTCGAAAGCGATCTTTTCCAAATGGAAGAAATCCGCCGCGAAAACTTCCGCTTGAAGCAGATGCTGAGTTACTCAGAAGATATCGGCCAAGAAAAAATTCTCGCTCAGGTGATCGGTTGGGATTCGGCCAATCAGTTTAAAGTTCTGCGCTTGAATCGTGGCTCGAACGACGGCATCCGCGTGATGTCGCCGGTGATCACGCACATGGGTCTCGTCGGTTACATCTATCGCGTGGGCCCGAATTACTCTGACGTTCTCACCATTCTTGATCCCAACAACCGTGTGGACGCTCTGGTGGAGCGTACCCGTACCCATGGCATCGTCGAGGGTGTGTTCAACTACCGTTGTGCTCTGAAGTACATCAACCGCACCGAATCCATTGAAGTCGGCGACCGACTCATTACAGCGGGTGTCGGCGGGATTTATCCCAAAGGTGTGAAGGTCGGCATGGTCACTGATATTGATCGTGAAGCTTCAGGTATGACTTTGGGAGTAGAGATCACGCCGTCAGTTGATTTCCACAAACTCGAAGAAGTGTTGGTGTTGATGCCGAAAGTGGCCACCACGGCTCAGGTGACTACGCCTGTACCTGAAACAGTGAAGGGGCCGTAACCATGCAACCACGTTTTTCTCGCCTCATTCTTTCGACCCTCATCACTCTCGGCATCTTGATTGCGCTGGAAATCGCCACATCGGCTTTCTTACCCGCCATCGGCTGGCGTGAGCATCGTTTGGCGTTTAACGTCGTGATCATTTTGTTCATGGCCCTGAAAGTCACCACGCCGCTGTTGCCCTGGTTTGTGATGATGCTGCAATTGATGCACGCTGCGTTTTCCGTTGAGGGCTGGGCCCTCGGAACGTTGGTGGGGATCTTGGTGTCGTTGATTGCTTCTTACTTAAAAGAAATCCTGCAGTTCTCCAGTGCGATTGCCACCATGGTTACAGTTCAGCTGTTCCAGCTGGTCTGGTACGTTTCCACAGCGGCCATTATCTGCTTGAAGCTCGGCAGTTTTGAAAAATTCGGCATGATGTTCTGGAATGCCATGCCAGGAACACTGTTGCTGTCGTTGCTCTCACCACTACTTTTCAAATTGCTTGATAAAGTTTGGAACACCGAGAGTGATGTCGGTCGTTCAGGCGTGGAAATCTAGCCATGTTTGGAGAAGAAGAACTCGTCAAAGTCCATAAAACCCGCGCGGGGATGATCGGAAACATCGTCTTCGCGGCGTTTGGGTTGCTGTTGGCGCGGCTGTGGTATCTGCAGGTTTATAAAGGTGAGCAGCTTCACCAATTCTCCATTCAAAACCGTTTGCGCAAAGAAGTGGTGTGGGCCCCACGCGGGATGATCCATAGCCGCGATGACCAGCTGCTCGTTGATAACATTCCTCGCTACGACGCCATTCTGACCCCGCAATACTTGCTTGAGAAAGAAGTGACGCTGGCGAAGCTTCATAAAATTCTCATGCTCGAGCCGGGCTCCATTGAGAAACTTCTTAAGAAGAATCAAAACCAGGCCACCTACCGCCCGATCACCATTAAAAAGAACATCGGCTTCGAAGAGCTCGCGCAGATCGAAAGCTTGAACGCCGAACTTCCCGGTGTGAGCGTGCAGACGTTCATTTCACGTGAATATAAAGACAAAGAAGTGGGCGCGCACTTGCTCGGCTACATTTCGGAGATCAGTCAGCAGCAATTGCCGAAGTTCCGTAAGCGCGATGGCATGGACTACCGTCTCGGCGACTTTATCGGCCAATTCGGTATTGAGGAGCAGTTGGATAAATTCCTTCGCGGTGCCAATGGCCATGAATTCGTGGAAGTGGATTCTCGCGGTCGCCGTAAGCGCTACATCAACACGGATAACTTGTTTAAAGGCATCGAAGACGAGAAGCCCAATCAGGGTATGAACGTGAAGCTCACCATCGATCGCGATATGCAGATGGCGGGTTACGCAGCTCTTGAAGGTAAAGTCGGCAGTATCATCGCTATTGATATTGAGTCAGGGGAAGTCTTGGCGATGGTCAGTCGTCCGGCCTTCGATCCTTCGCAGTTCTCTCGCGGACTAACTCCTGAGTACTGGCGCAGCTTGATCACCAACACCGAAAATCCGCTACGAGATCGCAATATTCAAGAACACTACTCACCGGGCTCAACCTTCAAGGCGATCACCGGAATTAGTGCGTTTGAAGAAGGCATCATCGACGAGAACACGGAAGTGTTCTGTAACGGTAACCTACGTTTTGGTCGTAAGGTCTATCACTGCTGGAAGCGCGAAGGTCATGGCGCCACCAGTATCACGAAGGCCATCCGCGAATCTTGTAACGTCTTCTTCCAGCGTGCGGCCATGAAGATGAGCATCGACACCATCGCGAAGTACGCCACGATGTTTGGCCTCGGAAAACGCACCGGCATTTCGCTTCCCCGCGAAGTTTCCGGTTTGATTCCGACGGAAGCCTGGAAACAAAAACGTTACGGCCAAGTTTGGCAGCCAGGTGAAACACTATCGTGCGCCATCGGTCAGTCTTATGTCTTGGCGAGCACCATTCAAATGGCGCAAGCCTACGGCGCCATCGCCAACGGCGGAAAAATTTATCGCCCGTACGTTGTGAAAGACATCTACACACCTAAAGGTGAGTTGATTAAGACCTTCACGCCGGAATTATTGTCTGACTTTAAATTGAAAAATGAGAAGACACTTAAATACGTTCGCGAAGGACTCTTCCAAGTTGTGAACAATCCCAAGGGCACGGCTTTTGCGAGACGTGGCAAAGGGATTCAGATGGCGGGTAAAACCGGAACATCACAGGTCGTCCGCGCCACAGCGGATAAGGTTTACCAGAAATGTGAACAGATGGATTACGACTACCGCCACCACGGTGTGTTTGTCGGATTCGCCCCCTATGACAAGCCTCGCATTGCCGCAGCTGCTTTAGTCGAGCACGGCTGTCACGGTTCGAGTGCGGCCACACCTGTGGTTGAGGCCGTTGTGACCGCCTACATGCAGAAGTATCACCCTGAAAGTTATTTGCAGAATCTCGAAAAAGACAAAGAGATCCATACACAGTGGGTGAAGACGCTGAAGGCACCGGCCGCCCCAGCAGAGGAATAAAGGACGTCGATGTATCAGACACTCCTACAGTATCTCAAACGTTACGACTTCAGCTTCCTCGGAAGCTTCTTTGCGATTTTCTTAGTCGGCGTCTTGAATCTCTATTCGGCGACCCATTCGCAGACCCATGAGGGCCTGGACATGCTTTATCGTTCACAGATCATCTGGTGGTTGCTGGCTTCCGTGGTCGCCGTGGTCGTGAGCGTGGTGTTCAACCCTAAAACCTTCGAGCGCGTTTC
>JBEIPE010000206.1:0-5527 GCA_040377215.1 Halobacteriovoraceae bacterium | reverse complement strand
TTGAGTCGGAAGGCCAAGAAGCGGCCTTCGTAGTCTTGGCCCAAGTACTCAACATCTTCCTCATCACTAATTTTATTAATATCAAACGGCTTACTTACGTGACCTGCTGGAGTCCCTAAATCATTGGCCCAGAAGAACTTTATACGTGTCTTCACTGACCAGTAAGGGTGACTCCCATCGCGTACTTCAGTAATGTCCTCCGCACGCAAAGGCAGAATACGGTAGCCTACCACTGGCTGATTCCAGACTTCATCGCCGGTAAAACGGTCAACGACCAGGCCCGTTTTCTCAGCGCCGATCGTGTTTGTGAAAATCAAAAAGAACGCACGGGGACTGACGTCCCAAAACTTCCGATAAGATTCTGTCGGTCGGTTGTGATCATGGACCCAAGCGCCGTTCTTTTTACTTTTATCAGTCCAACCAGCATTGAGACTTCCTGACGAGAGCCAGAGTTCAGTCAAAATACCTTTTTGATCTGCCACACTCAGAGTACGTGTGCCCACTTTCACTGGGCGAGTGGGCTCTGCTTCTTTCACGGCTGCCGCTGACCAACCATTGCAATGGCCCCACCAGCTCTCGCACGAAGATTTCGTCTCGCCGCTGTAGTTTTCGCAGCTGTGATTTTCTTTTTCCCAATCGTGGGCCTGCCCCGCTAGACTCCCGACAGCATCATAGGTCTGCATTGGTGACTTACCATTACTAGCTGCATCTCCGGCCGCATCAAGCTTCACGGCCGTTCCATGACTCCCATAAGGAAAGAAACTGCCGGCCCAAGGCGTGAGCTTCGGTTGAGCGACACGGTATTTGTTATAAATATCTTTGAAGTTGTTCTGATAGATCTCAAAATTCCCGGTGTCTTGCGCCCAAGAAGAAAGAGACAGTGCAAGCATTGAGAAGAGTAAAGTTTTCATCGTGCACCTCCCACGCTCAAAGGCTGGGTGACAGAGATGAAGCGGGCATTCTCAGAAAAACTAGGCCACGGAAGACCAGCACAGAAGCCGATTTTCGCTCTCGCTCCGTATTCATCGTTATAGCTCACAACACCACCCTGACATTGTGGAACCGAGAACGTCTTTAAATGATGACGACGAACTTGGTAAACTGCCACTCCATCAATACTCTTGAAACTCTCGGCGAGAATTCCAGTCGAATACGAAGCTTTCTTCGGCGGAAGATCTACTGGAAAGAGTGAGAGACCAGTGAAGGCCGCATTGTAGCCAGCATCATCGCTGTTCACGACCCGAACAGTGCGAACACTATTGGCGGTTTCATAAATCACACGATCAGTGGCGTGGACGTGATAAGCGTCATCAATAAACAAACGGGTCATCAAGACATCATCTCGCTTAAGGCGCGCACGATCGAGCTGACGAAGGCGCTTGTCAGTGAATTCGAGAATGGCACAACGACGATCTCCTTGAGCGAGATTCGCCGCAAACGCCTGAACCGGTTTAAGATTGGCGAAGAGTCCACGCTGAAGAAACTGCTTACATGGATTTTCTGCGACCACTGAAACTTCAAAGGCCTGTGGTTTTCCTAAGTAGGTATCTTCCCCGTCCCACGACTTGCGCGTTTGGTTGGATAATTTAGGGAAGACGTAGATTTCAAATTTTCCTGGCTTCACTTTATTGAGATCACTCAGACGAGCTCCCAATTCTAAAGCGGGTGAAGCAGGTGTGCGCCCTTCACTCTCCAGCTGAGCTAAAACTTCTTGGTGAACTTGTTGAGTGGCCGCATTTTTTTGCGGACTCCATGATGGCCCTTGGGCGCATCCGGCGAAAATCAAACCGAGCATTAAACTTAAACGCATCTATGCCTCCTGCGACCCCATAAGCATGTCGCGCAGTCTGATTTTGTGCAACTTAAGTCATCAAAAGGCAGGATGGGGATATGCCCGACAAAGAGACTCAGAAACCGACGAAGAAGCCTCTGTTCTGTTCTGCGAGAATCCTGAGGAATTGGTAGGGCTTACCTGTCTTATCGTGGAGAACTTCCTGCCCTACTCCGATGGTATTGATCTGGATTTTCGCCACGCGATTAAGACCCACAACGTGATTCAGCAACTCATAGATGTCATCTTTCAACGCTGATTCATGCAGGCTGGGTTCACCGTCGGTCAGTAGCACGATGTCACTCACCTCTACGTATTCTTTAAAAACAAAATTTAGCACGTCACGCGTGGGAGTTGCGCCCAAGGGTTTAAGTGCGTAGATAAAATCAAAGATGTCGAGCTTGGCTTCGCGGTTAAGAGGCTTGAGCGCCTTGAATAGCGGGCGATAAGCACTGCGACGGCCGTTGGGAAATTGCACAATGTCGACGTTATAGCCGGCCGGCATCGACGTGATGAGCATCTTCAGTCCAGCTTTCACTTGGCCCATGCGATCTTCCGTCAGCATCGACAAGGATGTATCGATGATGAAGATAATGTTTTTTCCTTTAAACTTGAAACCGACTTCAAGACCCTGGCCTTCATCAGTCTTCGGCTCAGGTTCAGGTGTCGCAGCGATCTGTGCTTTCAGGGTTTCATTTTCCGTAATCGCATCTTGCGCGGTCTTCTGCAACTCACGCAGTTTTTCAAGTTCAGACTTCAGTTCTGCGATCTGCGTGTCTTTCACTTGTGCTGTTTTAAGGGCCTCTTCCAGTTTCTTTTCGGCGGGATTCGATTTAGGAACTGCGACATACAAAATAATGACCGCGCCTAGCGCACCCGAAATAATATCGAGGAACGATAAACTGAAGGCATTAATTTCGCGGCGTCTCGCCATACTAGTTCAGCTCAATCTTATTAATGAAATTCTCGATCACAAACTCTTTGAGATCAGAGTGTAAACGATCGCTCTGTTCCTGCATGTCATGCAAATACCACATGATGATGATGGAAAGAATGAGCGCTACAAGCGTTGTATCAAACGCTACCGCGAGTGCTGTGGTGATGGCCTCCATGTCACCGGAGTTCGCAATGGCGAGCGCCATGGAAATTCCGATAACGGTACCAATGAAACCTAAAGATGGGATCACCCACACCAGGTAGCGAATCACGGATTGCTCAGACTCTGCTTTGTCTTGATAGATTTCCACTTGAATGGAAACGATATCGATCAATTCGCCCATGTTGTCTGCGCTACGAAATTTCGTGCAGGTTTTCTTCAGCAAATCGATCAGAATGAAATTATCTTTGCGAGCGAGTTCCACCAATTTGAATTTCAAATTATTAATGTCAGATGGCAAAAACACGTTTTTTTCATTGGTGGGAATGACATTCATGCTAAAAGCGCGCCGCTCACGGTAGATTTTTCTTATTTTGGCGCGGGTTTCAAACAGTGCGAGGAAAAATGCGAAGTAAGTCAAAGCTTGGACATAACCTCCTCCCATCACATCGCCACCTAAAAGCAGCATGATACGACGGAATGCTGAGCCCTCCGGCGCCCCCGCGTACCCCATTGAACAGGCCACGATAATGCCTAGAGTTATCAGGCCAGAAAGAGAAAGGTTTTTCAGGTTTTTCATTCCGTGAGCGCTCCCGAAAAGTGTAAGATGCCCCTGATTATAGAATGAGGTAACGCATGAAAAGAATTGAAATCCAGTCAGAAGCGGTCGAGAAGATTAAAAAATACACCGTAACAGACCAAGTTTTAGGATTTGGTAAGTACATGGCGCCCATCATGGTGATTGCCGAGTACAAAAATGGCGCGTGGGGCAAAGCAACGCTGATGCCATACGGCCCTCTCCAACTCGATCCTTGCGCCAAAGTTCTCCACTACGCCCAAGAAATTTTTGAAGGTCTTAAAGCCTACCGTCATCCAGAAGGCGACATCACCCTCTTCCGCCCAGAATTGAACGCTCAACGTTTCAACTTCTCGGCCAGCCGAATGGCGATGCCGGAATACCCGGTGGATATGTTCGTTGAGGCCTGCGAAACCATCACGGCCTATTCACGCAACATCGTACCGAAGCGTCTGGGTGAATCACTTTATCTTCGCCCGTTCATGATCGCTTCTGAAGCAGGCCTCGGCATTAAGCCGGCCAAAGAATTCATCTTTGGCGTGGTGGCTTCACCTTCAGGTAACTACTTCTCAAGCTCAAGTGTGAAAGTTTATGTCGAGCGCGATGAAGTACGCGCAGCGACCGGTGGTATTGGAAATGCAAAAACCGGCGGTAACTACGCCGCCTCTTTGCGCTCTTACAAACGCACACTCGAAGAGTCTTGTGATCAGACGATGTGGCTCGACTCAAAAGAGCACGCCTACGTGGAAGAGATGAGCGGGATGAATTTCTTCGCTGTGATTGATGGTGTGTTCACCACTCCACCCCTGTCAGACAGTATCCTGGCCGGTGTCACTCGCCGCTCATTGATGGAGCTCGCACAACGCCGTAAATGGCCAGTGGTTGAAGAGCGCATTCACCTCGATGACTTGATCGCAAAAATCAAGTCGGGCGCTTGCACTGAGGCTTTCGTGTGTGGAACTGCATCTGTGCTCGTTCCGATCGCCAGCTTCAAGTTTAAAGACGGCACCACCATTCATATGCGTGACCCCGATGGAAAACTCTGCCTTGAGCTTAAAGATGAACTGATTGGCGTGCAGGCCGGCCGAGTGGAAGCGCCTGAGGGCTGGCTTCATCATGTTCCGGTCATTGAATTTTAATAAAAAAGAAGGGCCCCGAAAGGGGCCCTTCTTATTTGAGATTAAGCTAAGCTTGGAAGCAGCTCGAAGCAGATGATCGCTACGAGTGTTGGATACAAGGCACCTTTCAAAAGACCAAGCGGTGAAATATTTCCACCCTCAAAGCTCGCTTTCAAAATACCGTAACCCGCTGGGTTCGGAGCGTTGGCGATAACAGTCAAACCACCACCCGTCACTGCACCGGCCACCAAGAAGTACTTCGCGCTATCGCTCAACTCAACCAATGAGCCGAGGTACGTTAAAGCGGCGTTGTCTGTGATTGCGGTCAAACCAGTGGCTCCGAAGAACAAGGCCTGGTCTGAGAGACTTGAAATCAACGGCTGCAACCACCACTGCTGCAACGATCCGAGCACGATCAAGCCACCGAGGAAGAAACCCACCATCAATGATTCTTGGATCTTCACACGATCATCTTGATATTCGCCCGTCACTTTCATGAAACCTAAGAAGAAGAGGAACATCCCCAGGAATGCCACCATGTGGTGAGCGGTCAAAACAACGAAAGCTAAGAAAAGAATATGGCAAATAGTCACCCACACTGGCGGATGCATTTTTGCGCCGGTTTCAGCACGCAGCTGGAAGTCACCAGTGAGCTCTTTCTTAAACCAGAACGTGATGGTCAAGGCACTGATGATACAAGCGATCGCCGCTTTGTAACCAAAGGCGCCTGCCATGTGGGCCATACCCCAACCCCATTTACCGGCCACCATCAATACTGGTGGAGCTGCGAAGTGAGTGAGTGTTCCACCGATAGAGATGTTCACGAACAAGAGGCCGATGGTGGCGTACTTGAACTTGGTCGACATTTCACGAGAGAAGAAGTTCTTCTGAAGAATCAAAGCGGT
>JBEIPE010000003.1:0-28920 GCA_040377215.1 Halobacteriovoraceae bacterium | reverse complement strand
TGGCGTGAAGATGATCGACGGAAACGTGAAAGTCGCTCCAGAGCTTCATCCTGTTCAGAAAGGTTTCCACGAGAATGGTTGGTTCGCACTCGGTTTCCCAGAAGACATCGGTGGAACTCCTGTGCCGGAAGCACTTTATACAGCGTGTATGTCACTGGCGACCGGTGCGAACTGCGCGTGGATGATGTACCCAGGTTTGAGTCGTGCGGCCATGAACGTGATTCGTCTCAAAGGCACTGACTTCATGAAGACTCACATCATGAGCAAAATGATGACGGGGGAGTGGGGCGGAACCATGTGCCTCACGGAAGCGGGCGCAGGATCAGATGTAGGTGCTTTGAAAACCACAGCAAAACCATTGAGCGGCGGTAAGTACGCTATCAAAGGCGCGAAGATCTTCATTTCGTCTGGCGAGAGCGATCTCTACAGCAACAATATTCACCTCGTACTCGCGCGTACTCCGGGCGGCGGCGAAGGCACGAAAGGTATTTCTCTCTTTGTGGTTCCACGCTTCAAGATCAACGACGACGGCTCGATGGGCGCGACCAACCATGTGCAATGCTCGAAAGTCGAACACAAGATGGGGATTCATGCATCGGCCACTTGTGAATTGCAGTTCGGTCAAACCGGCGAAACCGAAGGCTGGATGATCGGCGATGAGTTCGAAGGTATGTCGACGATGTTCATCATGATGAACGAAGCACGTTTGTACTGCGGTATCCAAGGCGAGAGCCAAGGCAACCTTGCGTATCACATGGCGGACAAGTATGTGCGTGAGCGCGTGCAGTTCGGCAAAGAACTTATTCTTCACCCGGACATTCGTCGTAATCTTTTGCGTATGCGCGCCATGGGCCGCGGGATGCGTGCTCTTTGCATGTACACCGCAGATCTCTTCGACAAAGTTCACGAGACCGGGGATCACAAGTACGAAGGTCTGATTGGTTTGCTTACGCCGATCTGCAAAGCTTACTGCTCAGAGCAGGGCTTCCAGGTGGCGGTTGAATCTTTACAAGCCCACGGCGGTTACGGTTACTGCACTGAGTACGGTGTAGAGCAGTTCGTGCGTGATACTAAGATCGCGACCATCTACGAAGGGACCAACGGCATCCAGGCCATCGACTTCGTGATGCGGAAAATTTTGAAAGACGGCGGTAAGTCCATCACCGCGTTGTCAGCTGAGATCATCGCGACAGTGGGCAAGTTAGATGACGCTACCTTCAAGAAAGAAAAAGAGCTTTTCGGTAAAGTTCTCATGAGCGCTCAGTCCACCATGCAGCATCTTTCGGGCCTCGCACAAAAGAACCAATTCAGTCTGGTGCTTCAGCATTGCACGGACTTCCTCCAGTTTGCCTCTCAGATGGTTGTGGCGTGGCGCTTGATGGAATCTGCTGAAATTGCTCAGAAGAAATTGGCGAGTGCCACTGGTGACGAGAAGAAATATCTCGAATCAAAAATGGTCGACTTTAAAATCTACTGCTCACACTATCTTGTACATAATTTGTCGATCGCTAAAACCATCACTGATTTGAGTGATGACGTGTCAGCGTTAGAGCTGTAAACTTAGATTAATTTTTAGGTTTATTGGTTTAAAGGTTTCACGTGTTTAAAGAAAAAGTCTTTGGGTTGGCCCGAGAATTCTCGGCGCAAACCCATGGCTCCAGCGACTATGACAAAGATGTCCTCTTTGTTATGGGCGAGAACGACCATGAGTTTGTTCCCTGGAGTTACATTCAGAAGCATGCGACGGAGATCAACTCTTACAACCATTTGAAGAGTGAAGGCTTCGTTTACAGTGCTTACGAGTTCTTGGAGCTACACAGCTTCGATGAATGGTATCAAAAACAATTCTCAAAGCGCCTCACCAGCAAGTCCATGAAGACGATTGGCATTTTGCACCGTCCGGATCAAAAAGCGATTTTTGATACGGTCGAGGTGGTTCATAAGACCCATCAGATCCTCAAAGAGCACAAAGTTCTGATCAACGGCAAGAATCTTCCGGTTCAACTGGGGGAATGGTACGCCAAGATCATTTTCGGTCTTCATCAGATCAAGAGCTCAAGCCAACGTGGTTTTGATTTCAAAACCGAGAACGGCAAGCTTGTTGAAGTAAAAGTTGATTTCCACGATGCCACCAGCCCCAAGGGCGTAAAGGTCAAGAAGAGCCTCGCGGAACTTTCTGATTATGTGATCATTATGTATGTGGCGAAAAACTTCACCATTCGCGATGTGCTCTTCCTGGATAGCGAATTTGTTTTGCGCAAGTTCGATACCAAGGGCCACACCATTTTCTTGAAAGACCAAGATGTGCAGAACTACTTCTTCAGTCGTTCAGATAAGCACTACGATAAGGTCGTAAACAAGTCGGCGTTATTGCGTTTCGCGAGCCCTCAGCTCGCCATGAAACTCGAAGACAAACTCTAAGCTTTAGTTGACAGGCGCGCTGCGTGGGCCAGACCATGCCCTCCTTATTATTCAAGGAGTTCTCATGCGCATGTTCGTTCTCATGTTGTTGCTCGTTTCTTCAGCCTTCGCTGCTGATCGCACCGGTCAATTCGGTGTCGGTGGTAGCCTCGGTTGGAACTCACCCGTTTTCGGTCACCCGTTCAATGATGTCGCCGATGGCCAGTCGAATTGGGGCGTCCATGGTCGCTACCACTTCAACTCAAATTGGGGTGTAGAACTTGGTCACTCTCGTCACGAGTTTGATGACGTTGCTGCTGCTCTCGAGACGACAGGCCTCACGGCCTTGTACCGTTTCAATGGCGCTGCACGTTTCAGCACTCTTGCTGGTTTGGGTCTCGCTCATGCTGATTTCAATGACACACAAGACTGGCGTTCTGTTTACAAAGCACTCGGTGGTGCTGAGTACGACATCATCCCAAGCCTCGTTGCAAGTTTGATTGCAGACTACCAGTACGTTGACGGTCGCTTCGGCGGCGGCGGCGAATACGCAGTGGGTAGCAATCCTGCCCACGTTGTATCGGGTCGCGTTGCTTTGACTTGGTACTTCGGTGGCAACAAAGCGGCTCCAAAAGAAGAGAAAGCTCCGGTTCAACAAACTCCAGCAGCTCCAGTTGCTGAAGACAAAGACAGCGATAATGACGGCGTTCTTGATAGCAAAGACAAGTGCCCTGCCACTGCGGCCGGAGTCACAGTCAATGCTTACGGTTGCGCGAAAGAAGAGAAAGCGGAAATCAAAGTAAATGTTGAATTCGCTTCTGGTAAAACAGACGTTCAAGGTCAGTACCGCTCACAGCTCTCTGAGCTTGCTGATTTCCTCAAAACTCACGCCAACACAACTGCGGTCATCGAAGGCCACACGGATAACACGGGTTCAGCAGCACTGAACAAGCGTTTGTCTCAGCAGCGTGCTGAAGCAGTGAAGAATTACCTCATCAAGGAATTCGGAATTGAATCTCGTCGCTTGAGTGCGACAGGTTTCGGTCCGGATAAGCCGATCGCCGGTAACGACACCCTCGAAGGTCGTCAGAATAACCGTCGCGTTGTTGCGGTTGTAACAGAGTAGTAAAAAAGGGGCCCCGAAAGGGGCCCTTCTTATTTAATAAGAGCGATTAGAAAAGTAAGTATTCCGCCACTCGGCACTCGATATCACCATTATACAAAATGATCTTACGAGACGAGCGAAGTGAGATCGATTTTAGTAACGGCAAGTTTCCAGTCAACACACCGGCACGGTGGCCCTTCCAGTTCTTTTTCCAGTTCTCACCCACATCATGATAGAGCGCGCGCAATTCTTCATCTTGTCCGGCCTGCAAACGTTCGCCGTAAGGTGGATTACAAATGAACAACGTTTTCTTCGACGGCGCTGGGAGAGTTTCCGCCCGCATTTGGATCAAGGGAATAAGTTTGCTCATACCAGCGACCCGAATATTTTCTTTGGCTGCTTGAAGTACTTTTTCATCCATATCACCGCCCGTCAGCGTCGGCATTTCTGCTTCTAAACGACGCAGGCCCGCGGTGTCTTGATCCATGATCTCGTTGGTGAGGGCATGGAAATCTTCGACGAGCTGCTTGTCCTTGGTGAACCATTGCAGTGACAAGAAGGCCCATGGGCGCATGTTCTTTTTGTAGTCTTTCAACTTGATCCACTGAGGAGAAATACCACCGGCAATCAGGCCGCCCTCAATCAGGAAAGTGCCTGAGCCGCACATGCCATCTACGAGGCCTTCGGTTTTCGGGTCCCAGTTCAAGAGCATGAGAATTCCGGCCGCGAGGTTCTCGCGCACAGGAGCTTCGGTCGGGACACGACGATAGCCGCGGTTGCTGAGCGGGTTTCCGCAGAGATCCAGCATGAGTTGTACTTTATAGAGGCCTTCTTGGGCATCATCGATACGAAGCAAGTAAGAAAGGTCCGGATGCTCTTTTTCTACACTCGGACGACGGTTTTGATTGTGATTGAACCAATCCACGATGGCGTCTTTCGCCTTGAGATTGGTGAATTGTGAGTTCGTGAAGAACTCGCGCTCTTGTGGGAGCTTGCCGTAGATAGTGGTCAGGCGGAAGGTCTGGTGCACATCCATGAGGCTCTTCCAGTTGATATCGGCGAGCTCTTGGTACATGGACTTTTCGTTGTGGCACTCGAAGCTATAGAGGCATTTGAAAACACGACTGACGACCCTTGAAGTCAGGATGGCCTTGAGGGCCATGAGAGGGTTATTGGCCGTGAATGCCGCTCCGCCTCTCACATGAGTGACGCTTTCAGCACCCGCTTCACGGAGCTCTTTCTCGAGGACATCCTCAAGACCAGTAGGGCAAGAGGCGAAGTAGTCAAAACTGTGCTTTTCCAAGGGGCAGGGCCTTTGTTTACCCTCAATGAGACTTAGACATCCTTGAAGGTAGGGTGATTTGATGTTAATTTGTGCGGCATATCTATCAGACCTCGTCTTCGAGGGAAAGGACTGTTTATGAAAGCCACATTTTCTGAGGCCACTTACGGCAGCTCAACTCGTATTAAGTACAAAGTAAAAGACATCGGCCTTGCCGACTGGGGCCGCAAAGAAATGAAGCTCGCTGAAGCCGAAATGCCAGGCCTTATGGCGCTTCGTGAAGAGTACGGCAAAACTAAGCCCTTGAAAGGTGCTCGCATCGCGGGCTGCCTCCACATGACCATTCAAACGGCCGTGTTGATCGAAACTTTGACTGACCTGGGCGCGGAAGTGACTTGGTCTTCATGCAACATCTTCTCAACTCAAGACCACGCAGCAGCAGCTATCGCGGCTTCTGGTGTTCCGGTCTACGCTTGGAAAGGTATGAACGAAGAAGAGTTCAACTGGTGCATCGACCAGACGATTTTCTTCGGTGCTGACAAGAAGCCATTGAACATGATTCTTGATGACGGCGGCGACTTGACTGAAATGGTAATGAGCAAATACCCAGAGCTCTACAAGGGCATCAAGGGTATCTCTGAAGAGACGACGACCGGTGTTCACCGTTTGTACGAACTCGCTAAAGCCGGCAAATTGCCAGTTCCATGCATCAACGTTAACGACTCTGTGACTAAATCAAAATTCGACAACAAGTACGGCTGCCGTGAATCTTGCGTGGACGCTATCCGTCGCGCCACTGACGTCATGATCGCTGGTAAAGTGGCTGTTGTGGCCGGTTTCGGTGACGTAGGTAAGGGCTCTGCGGATTCACTTCGCGGTGCTGGCGCACGTGTTATCGTAACTGAAATCGATCCTATCTGCGCTCTTCAAGCGGCGATGGAAGGTTTCGAAGTTAAGCGTATGGACGACGCGATTAAAGAAGCGGACATCGTTGTCACAACCACTGGCTGCAAAGATATCATCGTTGAGCGCCACTTCCGTAACCTGAAAGATAAAGCGATCGTTTGTAACATCGGCCACTTCGACATCGAAATCGACATGGCATGGTTGAACAAGAACTACGGTCACACTAAAGACGTCATCAAGCCTCAGGTTGATAAGTACACCATCGATGGGAAAGACTTGATCATTCTCGCTGAAGGCCGTCTCGTAAACTTGGGCTGTGCTACTGGTCACCCAAGCTTCGTGATGTCAGCATCATTCACGAACCAAGTTTTGGCCCAGCTCGAACTTTGGAACAACTCTGATAAGTACGAGAAGCAAGTTTACATGCTTCCGAAGTTGCTCGATGAGAAGGTGGCTCGTTTGCACTTGAAGAAGATCGGCGTCGAGCTCGATACTCTCAGCAAGTCGCAAGCTGACTACCTCAGCATCTCGACTGAAGGTCCATTCAAGCCTGAGTACTACCGTTACTAAGAATGAAGATTTTTATCGCTTGTGATCATGCCGCATTCGAAGCCAAGGAAGCCCTTAAGGGCTCCTTGGCCAGCGGTCATGATCTCAGTGACCTGGGCACTCATTCGGCCGACTCCGTTCATTATCCAGAATACGCCGCGAAGCTCGCTCAAGAGGTTTTGAAGCATCCGGGCAGCCGGGGCATCCTTTTGTGCGGCTCAGGCATCGGCGTGTCTATTGCCGCCAATCGCTTTAAGGGCATTCGTGCGGCCCTCTGCCGCGATCTCGACGACGCCGAGATGTGCCGTCGTCACAACGACGCTAACGTCATTTGCCTCGCTGGCCGTAAAACGCCAGCGGCTTTGATGGCGGAAATGTGTCAGAAATTTCTCTCTACAGCGTTTGAAGGCGGTCGCCATCAAACACGTGTAGAGATGATGGAAAAACTCTAAGGCGTCGCTGGGGCAGGCCCTACTGCTGCTGGGGCCGGAACTTCTTGCATGGCCTTATCCATATCAAATCTTGTCCATGCTGAGCTTCTGTAGCGATTCGAAATGATATCGAAGATACCTTTTGAGGTGTCCTTCGTGATGTCAGCTGACGCCATGGCCTGTTCAGCAAAGGTTTCAATTTGAACCGCATCTCGCTTGGCTTCTTTGGCCAAAGGATTTTTGAAGCTTGCATCAGAGTCTCGGTTACGGCGAGCCGCTGAAGAACCACTGCCGCTGTAATTGTAGCCCGTGCCAGACCGTCTTGTAGAGGTCGCGGCGACTTCTGTATCAGCAAGACCGCCACCGGAAACGCTTGATGGCAAAGAGGCGTCGGCCTGTGAGGCCGTAAGGGCCGCTAGGCGAGGCGGCATACCCAGTTTGTTAATCTCTCGAGCGAGTTCCGTCTTCTTTTTATCAAGAGAGACACCCGGGACATCACTGATGTTTGCGCTATCGAGAAGTCTTTTTGATTTGGCGTTCAGTTGAGCACCCAAGGCACTTACGTTGGCTTCATTGAATGCGCCGTTCGTTTCATTGAGCAAACGCAACGGATCGGCGATATCAACACCACCGAAGCCGATGCTGCCCATCGCTGCGGAGAAAGTACCGTTCAGGCAGGTATTGTTCTTCTTACAAGTACAGCTTGCATCCAGGCTTGCTTGACCGTTTTTGATCTGAGCGCAAGGTGCTGGCGTGCTCGTTGGACTTCCGTTATTGGCCAACTCGGCCACAACACAAACTTTTTTCCAGTTGTTGTAGTCAGTGGCCTGCGACGTCGGTTCAGAGCAAAAGCAGTTGGTCTGAGTATGGGGGTTACAGTCACCAGCACCTGGCAATTTGTTAGCGATCTCGCGAATGCCCTTTGCGTAGCTCTTGTGGTTACCGGCTTTCTTAAAGAAGATGCCACTCATCAAGCCGGCCGCGCCGATCTTGAGGCCCATCTTCCAATCCATCACTGCGCCCTTCGCAACATAGGCGACATAACAAGCTGCTGTCGCTGCATAGATCCCGCCTTGTATCGTCGCTGTCTTGGCACGAGTCTCGTGGGTGCGGGCCACAGCATACATAGACTCTTTTTGTGCATCAGCAGCGTTTTCCGCGGAAGCTTGTTGGGCCGCTTTTTGACCCATAAGCTGCATGCCTGAAGCGATCACTTCGCCGCCCATCGGGATGTAAATGCAGTAGTCCGTTTTTTTATTTGCATCGGCATCTGCAGCACCTTCGGCCGGTGGAGGATTCGATCCGGTAGTAGGAGGATTCGCTCCCGTGGCTGGAGCTTCCGTGGTTGAACGCATGGCGATCTTAGAGCCACCGTTGGCGGCCGCCACTGTCCCCATCACCGCATAGAGCTTCGGCAAGATCTCTTCGATCATGCTGCCCATGCCACCTTTAATGACCTGGCCCGGTTTTCCACTCTCGTCAGCGCAGCCGAGTGTGGTGTCATATTTTTTGCCGAGCTTAGCACATTCGGCTTCGAGAATTTTTTGCGTGCGACCCGAGTGAACATAATTGTTCGCTTCGAGCTGTTCAGCATCGGTCAGAGGCTTCGTCGTGGAGTTATCGAAGGATTCATTGAGCGTTTGAGCAAACGCCTGTCCTCCCACGAGCTGAAAACTAAGAGCTAAAACCCATAAATGCTTCATAAGGCAAATCCTTGATATTCTTATCGTAAGTTTACCATGAGGCCGCCTTTTGGCCGGCCAGGCAAAGAGCTTCATGCTGCGCAAAGTCAATAAAAACCATAGATTGCCTCACTCTGGGCCTCAGGCGGAGCTCTCTCTAAGTGCAAAGAATAATTATCATTTGACGCTAAACTTAGGGGGAAGATAGGGTAGGGGCATGATGGAAAAGAAATCCCCCGTTCAGCATACCCACGACAATGATCTCACTCATTCAATGGTTCACTACCTATTGGCGATCCATAAATTGAAAGAGACTAAGGGTTACGCTCGCGTCACTGATATTGCTAACGAGATGGGCCTTACGAAAGGTTCTGTTTCTACTGCTCTCAGCAATCTTCGCAAACGCGAACTCGTTCTCGAAGACGAATCAAAATTTTTGAGTCTCTCGCAAGCGGGCCATCACGCTGTTCACGATATTCTTTCATCGCGCACTTTGATGTTCTATTTCTTCAAAGACATCGTGGGAGTGAGTGAAGAAACCGCTCATAAAGATTCGTGCTTGATGGAGCATTTGATGAGTGAAGAAACTCGCAACATGTTCTTTGAATTTATGAAAGGTCTTGTAGCCGGCGAAGCGAAAAAACGTGAGTACACGACGTCATTCGATTTTGCTCAATTCAATCACGCTGAAGATTTTGTCGATATCCAGAAGGGCGACAGCTACCTCAAGTGAACCGACGCAATTTTGTAGTTCTTTCTATCGGTTACTTCCTCATCCTCTTCAACTACCCACTTGTTCGTGCCGCTAGCACGACGTTTTTTGTCGAAGCTTACGGGGCCAAAGCCTCGCCACAAGGTTGGCTCGTGGCCGTGCTGATGCTGATCGTGGCAGTTGCGGCGTCGAATCGACTGCAGGCGCGTTTAGGTTTTCATCGAACGTTTGTCATCGTCAGCTGTTTCAGCGCGATGATTTTCACTCTGAGTTACTGGGCTTACCAGCAAGGATTTAAGCCCGGCGCCTTCGTGCTTTTTTCTTGGAAAGAAGTCTACATCGTCCTGCAGATTCATCTCTTCCTTGCTTACGCAAATTCCTGGCTCAAGCGTGAAGAGTTCTTGCGTTGGATTGGTCCACTCGGAGCGATGGGGAGTTTTGGTGGTGTCCTTGGAGGATTACTGACGTCGTGGTTCGCACGCAACTGGGGAACTGGAGCGACCTTACTTCTCGGGCAGGTGTTTGTTTTTCTTCCGGCCGTCTTGGCGTTGGGGCTTGATAAAATTGCTGGAACTCAAGCGACACAAAAGACCGGTGAATCTCCTTTGAAATCGATCAACACACCCGCGTTGCGCCGATACGTGGCCAGCGTTGCGGCCATCGTTGCGCTCACTCAAATCGTCATTAACATTGCGGACTTTCAGTTTAGCCTCGTGTTCGAAGCCGCGATTCAAGATGCCAGTGAACGAACGGCTTATTTGGGTAACCTCTACACGGCCACCAATGCGTTAACTCTTGTTTTACAGCTGGCCGTTTTGCCGCTGCTTTTGAAATACATCGGCGAGCGGATGCTGCATTTTTTCATTCCGCTGTCCTACCTTCTTTGTCTGGCATTAGGACTCAATGGTGGAGTGTTGCTGGCCAGTGCCATTTTTTATACCTATCTCAAGGCCAGTGATTACTCGCTCTTTAGCGCCGGCAAGGAATTACTCTACCATCCGCTTGCCCCACTGCAGAAATATGGGGCGAAATACCTCACTGACATGTTCGTCTATCGTGCATCTAAGGCCGGCATCGCTGCCGTCTTGATTTATTTCCAGTCTCCCGGGATGCTTATAGGGATGATGATCACGGCCCTCGTTCTTTGGCTGGTCCTCGTCGTGTTCACGTTTTCCCAATACCGCCGTCTTTTCACCTAAGAGGTTTTTTATGCAAGCACTTTTAAAGCCCTCGTCATTGCGTCACGGGGCCATTCCTTTTGATCAAATTCAAATCGCTGATTTTTTGCCAGCTCTCGATAAGGCCCTCGAGCAGGCGCGCGCTGATCTCGAAACCTGGAAGAAGCAAACGGGCACAAGTTTCAACGATGTGATCGTTAAGCTGGATGACCTCCGCGAAACCGTGGGCCAAGTTTCAGGCATCTTCTACAACCTTCACTCCGCTCACTGTTCGGAAGAGCTAGAAAAGATCGCCCCTGAGATGTCTTCGCGTCTTACCACCTTCAGTAACGATGTGACGCTCGATCCTGTGGTCTTCGCCCGTGTGAAAGAGTGCTGGGAAAAACGCGACTCACAAACACTCACCACTGAAGAACGTACTATCTTAGAAAAAACTTACCGTGGATTTGTGCGTAACGGTGCCAATCTGAATGCTCAGGCGAAAACACGTTTGCGTGAAATTGATGAAACACTTTCGAAAACAGGTCTAGCGTTTTCACAAAACGTCTTGAAGGCCACTAACAGTTTTGAAAAATACATAACTAATGAAGCGGATTTGATCGGCCTTCCTGATTCATTCAAAGAAGCTTCTGCAGAAGCCGCCGAGAAAAAAGGCAAGAAGGGTAGCTGGCTCATCACGCTTGATTATCCGATGCTGATTCCGGTTCTGACGTACTCAAAGAACCGCGAGTTGCGCAAAGAAATCTTCATGGCAAACTCGTCAAAATCTTTTGGTGGAGAGTTCGATAACCAGGCCAACGTTTTGCTCATCACAAAAATGCGCCATGAGCGTGCACAGCTTTTGGGCTACAAGACTCACGCACACTTCGTGCTTGAAGAGCGCATGGCCTCAGAGCCCGCGAAAGTGAATGCGTTCCTGGAAGATTTACAAACCAAAGCAAAACCACAAGCACTCAAAGAAGTGGCTCGCTTGAATGCGCTCGCGCTTGAACTTGATGGCATCCAACAGATTGAGCGTTGGGACAGTGGCTACTACTCAGAAATTCTCAAGCAACGTGAAATCGGCTTGGACGAAGAGCTCCTTCGTCCGTACTTCCAACTCGAAAAAGTGGTGGAGGGTGTCTTTGCCGTTACGAAACGCCTCTACGGTCTTGAGTACAAGGAAGTCTTCGATCTTCCGAAATACCATGAAGACGTCCGTATCTTTGAAGTCAGTGATGCCAAGAAAGGCTTCATTGGATTGTTCTATATGGACTTCTTCCCACGCGAAACAAAACGCGGTGGAGCGTGGATGACCAACTTGTCAGACCAAGGTCTGATTCGTGGCGAAGTTCGCCGCCCACATGTCGGCATCGTTTGTAACTTTACCAAGCCCACCAAAACGAAACCATCGCTCTTGACCTTGAATGAAGTGACCACGCTCTATCATGAGTTTGGCCATGCTCTTCACGGTTTGCTCTCGCAATGCCGCTACACCTCGTTGTCTGGCACAAGCGTGTACTGGGACTTCGTGGAGCTTCCGTCACAGATCATGGAAAACTGGGTGCAGGAAAAAGAGTGCCTCGATCTCTTCGCCGTTCACTATGAAAATGGCAGCAAGATTCCGGTGGAGCTCGTGAATCAAATAAAGAAGGCCGGCAATTTCATGGAAGGCACCGCCACCATGAGACAGCTCACCTTCGCCAAACTCGATATGGCCTGGCACGCGGCCGACCCAAGTCTCGTCACGGATGTGGTGGCCTTTGAAACGCAGGCGACTTCTTCAACTAACTTGCTTCCGTCTGTGCCAGGCACGAATGGTTCTTGCTCGTTCTCACACATCTTTGCTGGTGGGTACTCGGCCGGTTACTACAGCTACAAGTGGGCCGAGGTACTGGACGCAGATGCGTTCGAGTTCTTCCAAGAGAAAGGGATCTTCGATCCAATCGCCGCCAATCTCTTCCGTGAGCACGTCTTGGAAAAAGGCGGAACGGAACATCCGATGGAATTATATAAGCGCTTCCGCGGCAAAGAGCCGTCGGTAGACGCACTACTTAAGAGGGCAGGCCTCACCAATTGAAAGTAAGAGACTTCGCCCACTATCAAGCCGCTCTAGCGCGCATTGCGCGTGATCCTGTCATTTCTCAAGGGAAGCGGCGGGATGCCTTGCGTGCCCTCACTCGTGAAGTCGCGCTGGCCATGGATGCGGATTTCGTCGGCTTCTGGGCCTATGACGATGACCGCAAACTCGTAAAGTCTGAGGCGAACTTTGATCGCGCCAAAGATTCTTGGCATGACGGAGCGATTCTTAGAGAGATAGATGCACCAACTTATTTTTCTGTCCTCAAAGAAGAACGACTGCTAGCAGTAGAAGACTGTTTTGAAAGTTATGTCACAGCAGAATTCAAAGAAAGCTACTGTGTTCCTCACAACATTCGATCACTAGTAGATGTTCCTATCTTATTTGATGGAGAGATCATTGGGATCATTTGCTGCGAGATCGTTGGCGAACCTCGTGCCTGGACCAGTGATGATAAGTTCTTTGCTCTCATTGCAGCGGACTTTATGGGACGCATCTTAGAATCGGATCAGCGACGTGCTCTGGCGAAAATGCTCTTGGAAGAAAACCTCCGTATGGGTGAGACCCAGCTAAAAGCACTTCTAACAGCGCTGCCTTTACCGATCGCGATGATTGATCGTGAGTCGCGCTACATGGCGATGTCAGATGCCTGGCTAGAGCAGTATTCCTTTACGGTAGCCGATCCTTTTGGGATTCCTGTTTGGGACGCTCACGAACACTATCAACAAAGCTGGAAAGATCGAATCATGCGAGGGCAGGCCGGTGAAAGGCTTGGACTCGAAGAAGAATATATTGAATTGGCACCAGGAAGTTACGTTTGGATTTCATGGCAGCTGGTTCCTTGGCACAATCTACAGGGCGAAATTGGCGGAGTCGTTATTTCTTGCGAAGACATTACCTACCGTAAAGAAAGTGAGGCCAAGCTCAGTCAAACCGCAAAACTGACAGCTTTAGGTGAAATGGCCGGTGGCATTGCTCATGAAATTAATAATCCTCTCAGTATCATGAAAGGTTTTATTGATCTGATGCAGAAAAGTGTGTCGCGCGGACAAGTTGATCTGGCCATGTTTGGGCAATACTTAGAAAAATCGGCTAACACCATTCAGCGCATTTCACGCATCGTGCAAGCGATGAAGCGTGTCTCGCGTGATTCTTCGCAAGATCTCAAAGTGAGTCACGGAGTCAACGCTCTGATTGATGAAGTGCTCGATGTGGTGAAAGAGAAATTTCATGACAACGGTGTGCGCCTCGATATCGTTCGTCTTGGCATAGAGGTTAAAGTGCATTGCCGTCCTGTGGAGATTTCTCAGGTGCTACTGAATCTTTTGACTAATGCGTTTCACGCGGTAGAAAAAAAGCCAGGCCGCTGGGTGAGGCTGACCGCGAACATTGGGCCAGGACGTGTGCGTTTAGTTGTAACCGACTCCGGTACAGGGATTCCTAAAGAGATTAGAGAGAAAATCTTTCAGCCGTTCTTCACGACAAAAGATATTGGCAAGGGAACCGGTCTTGGCCTTAGTATCTCGCGAAAAATTCTTGAGAATCACGACGGAAAGCTCTTTTTGGATGAGACAAGTCAAGAGACAACTTTTGTTGCCGAGTTGCCGCTATCTTGAGCAAGGCAAGTAGCTAAACTTCGCCTTAAAGTCCCAAGCACCCCAATCAATGCTTTCTTCCACTCGATTCTGCTCACTCTGCGAGAGATGCGGAAAAAAATTGAGCCCTGTGCGCTCTTCAATAGCACGAACAGGTAGAGCATAGGTTTGCATGTCGCTCGCCGATGGGTTTTGTGTCATCAGAAATGCGATGGCGGAACGTTGGCCATTTTTTGAACGAAGCAAGACTTTAAAATGTTCGTCTGGAACAGAAACACCGGTGGCACCAATTCGAGGAAGGTTATCTCTCAGCACCGGTCCAGACACCACAATCGTCTCGTCACCCTCTTTGGCCCAAGCGCGCGTGAGATTTTCTAGTATGGCCCAGCGTCCACGATTCATCTTCGGTGATTGGGGAGTGATGTTGCTCATGAAAAAAGATTCTTCCATGGCCGCTTTGGACCATTTCATGTCACCAGCAGGGGCGATGTGGCCTCTATCAAAACCGGAAGATCGATAGTCGGTAGGAAGAGCTGAGCCAGAACGCACACGAGGGTCTTCGCGGAAATTGTCGTCGCGATCAAAGCAGTCACGCAAATGTTCTTTGCGAAGAGCGTAAGCGACCCATTGAGGAAGTTCATGATTCTCAACATAGCCGACGGTGATCGCGCTGTGCTGGATGATGTCTGATGGATTTTCTTCTTGAGGGATCCACACCTGCGCATGGGCAAGCGTAGTCATCATGAGGAGACCGATCCAATGGCCTTTCATAGAAACCTTCCTTGGTTTCTTTTATGGTCGCCTCAAGGGCCAGTTTAGTCCAGCTCTTGAGGCTTGCGATCAGTATTGAACTTTTACTTTTCCAAAGGGACCGAAGGCACTGCCTTTCACATCACCTATTTTACTCAGATACTCTCTGAGTACGTCGGCATCCATGAAACCGTAGCTTTGAATGCCAAAAGGTGTGAGATCAGGCCACTTGTCTCCGCCTTTCGCCACGAAACTTGGCAGAGCAACTGTGTAGATTTGCTTCGCGTTGATCGGTTTGTTAGCAACCACTAACTTCTTAAAGCGCTTAGTCTTGGCGTTGAAGTCAGCTTCAATTCCTGAGATTTGTGGAAAGCTGCCGCTGCCGGGAGCGATCGCCAAAACACTGGCGAGGTAAGTCTGCAGGTCTTTCCCATTCAACTTAACAGTCACGATGTCGTTACCAAACGGAAGCACCATCAAGATATGCTCGTAAGCGATATCGCCAGCTGGGATGTTGTCGCGCACGCCGCCTGAGTTAGCGAGACCGATGTCCGCATTAAACTTCGTGCGGTAGGACTCAGTCACGAGATTACCCAAGTTTGTTTCTTGGTTACGAACAACGTTACGATCCCCATCTAACTTCACATCTGTCTTGCCAACTTTTACCTTCAAGGTCTTGTCACCTTTCTCTTTATAAGGCTTGAGAAAGCTGTGCATCGCTTGATCTTCGACGATCTTAACTTGCTGGTCTTTATGGTTCACTGGAATGAGTTGGTATTCCTTAAGCTCAACTTTGTTGTTCTTAACGCTGAGATCAACGCGGCCAACATAGCGACCCCACTCGTGGGCCTGAACAATGATCGTGCCGTTTTGAATATCTGCTTTGAAGAGGGGAAGCTGAGTGTGGCCACCGATAATCAAATCGATGCCAGGCACTTGGCGAGCGAGTGTGACGTCACCCGGAGCATCAACACCGTGGCGCTCATTAGGATAGTGGCCCATGTGCGTGAGTGCGATCACGACTTGCGCTTGTTTGCGCAATTCAGGAACGAGCAACGCGGCTTCAGCGATTGGATCGCGGAATTCTGTATTGGTGTGTCCTTCCATTTTTGATTTGAAAGGAGTGTCTTTAGTAGTGAGACCAAGGATAGCGACTTTAAGTCCACCCATGTCGCGGATGATGTAAGGACGGAACAAACGCTTATTGTCTTTGTAGATGTTGGCCGACAAGAAAGGGAAATTGACCCAGCTCTCTTGCTTGCGAATGGTCGCGAGATCATTATCGAATTCGTGGTTCCCTACCGCCATGGCGTCATATTGCAAACGATTCATGCCTTTGAAGTCAGGCTCGGCATCGAGCATGTCAGATTGCGGCACACCTGTGTTTACATCACCGGCATCAAGCAGCAGCACGGCGGAATCTTGTGCATCAAGTTCCTTGCGTAAATTGGCAATGATGGTGGCACGAGCCGCGAGGCCCCATTCACCGTCATTGTTGGCCCAAAAGCGACCGTGGTGGTCATTGGTATGGAGCAACGTCAGATTATAAGTTTTATCTGCTTGGTAAACAGGAGCTGCACAGCCGGTGAGCAACACCAAAAGCAGTAGAAAGGAACGCATCATAAGACCTCCGTGAGTCAGTGTGTGCAAGGTGATATCGCGGAGATTGAGGCTTCGGCCAGGTTAAGATTCCAACAGCAGTCGTTGCTTTTGACGGAAGCGTTTGATATACCAAACAACATGACTCTTGCTGATGTTACCCCCGTCCGCTCTTATCGGATTTTGGCCTTGTCTGTGACTGAAGAATCAGTGATGGCCACACGTCTGCGCCAGCTTGGCTTTGTTCCGGGCATGCAGTTTGTATGTGAAGCCGTCGCACCGCTCATCAAAAATCCTTACCTCGTTCGTATCCGCGGTATCAATGTGGCCCTCTCGCGCCATGAAGCGTTGATGATCAACATTGAAGAGATTCGTCTATGAACGTCGGACTCGTAGGCATGCCCAATGTAGGCAAAACGGCTCTTTTCAACGCACTCACGGGCAGCTTTCAAAAAGTTGCTAATTTTCCGGGTGTCACCGTTGAGAAAAAAATGGCGCGTATGTCTTTGCCGGAAGGTAAGCAGTGCGAGCTGGTGGATCTCCCTGGACTCTATTCTCTCGACGTCGCGACACTAGATGAAAAAGTCGCTCGTGACTGGCTCACAGGAAAGACGGCGACGGCCGGCCCTTTGATCATGGTGCTGGATGCGACTCACTTACAAAAATCACTCTATCTTCTTTTGCAGATGCTCGAGTTGGGTCACCGTCCCGTGATTGCCCTCACGCAGATGGATCAGTCCCATAAGCGTGGTCAAGAGATTGATCTTAAGCGTTTTGAAGAACTGGCGGGTTGCCGTGTTCTTCCTGTCTCCGCCATTACAGGCGAGGGGATTCCTGCTTTGAGAGAGGCGGTTCTGCAAGAACTCACGAAAAATCAATTAAGCGTTGAGTTGCCGAAAGATTTCCAGCGTAAGATTAAAGCGCCAGACTACGTCGTGAATAAGTTCCGCACCATTGATGAATGGTTGCATGAGATTGTTAAAAAACCGCTTCGCCCTGATACCCTGACTCAGCATCTCGATCGTTGGGCGCTTCATCCCGTAGGTGGATTCGTCGTGCTCTTCACATTGTTGTTCTTTATGTTTCAAGCTCTCTTCAGTTGGGCCGGACCAGCGCAAGACCTGATTGAGACGGGCATGGGGGCCTTAGGAAGTTGGGTAGGCACTCTCATCACTCAACCCATGCTCCAGAGTTTGATCGTCGACGGTATTATTGGTGGCGTGGGCGGAGTCGTCGTTTTCCTTCCACAGATTCTTTTGATGTTCCTCTTCATACAATTTCTCGAAGACGTCGGTTATCTCGGCCGCGCGGCTTTTTTGATGGATGGATTCATGCGCAAACTCGGACTGCCGGGTAAGGCCATGGTGCCACTTTTGTCGAGCCATGCCTGTGCGATTCCAGGTGTACTGGCGACGCGCATTTTGGAAGATCGCCGCGAACGCTTGGTGGCGATGCTGGTGATCCCGCTCACCACATGCTCAGCGCGCTTGCCCGTCTTTACGCTGCTCATTGCTGCGCTTATTCCGGCCACATCCAGCGTGGGTCCTTTCTCCATGCAAGGCGTGGCGATGATGGCGCTGTATGTGTTTCCGATGTTAAGTGCCATTCTTGTGGCAGCGGTTTTACGTAAGGTCATGCCTCACGATGCTCCGTCGATGCTCTTGATGGAATTGCCGCCGTATCGCTGGCCTAAACCTCGCCATCTCCTACGTACACTTCTGAACAAGGCCAACCTGTTTGTGAGTAACGCGGGCAAGGTCATTCTCGCGCTTTCTCTGGTGATTTGGGTGTTGGTTTCATTCCCTCGTCAGAGCGATGGTACCGCGGTGAATATTGAGCATTCTTACGCCGCTGTGATTGGCCATACTTTCTCGCCCATCTTTGCTCCGCTCGGTTTTGATTGGCGGATTAATACGGCTTTGATTCCTGCCTTCGGTGCACGTGAGGTTTTAGTGGCCGCACTCGCGACTGTCTATGCTGTAGAAGGAGATGAGGAATCTCAGTCGGGTCAGCTCACTACCATCCTCGGTCGCGAGTACTCGCTGGCGACTCTGGCCGCTTTGATCGTCTGGTTTATTTTCTCTCCACAGTGCATTTCCACCGTGGCCGTCATCCGTCGTGAGTCGGGTGGGTGGGCCGCGCCGCTGGCCATGGTCGCTTATACCTTGGTTTTGGCCTGGGTTATGGCATTTCTTACATACCGGATCCTGGTTTAGCAGCTAGTTACCAGGAATAATTACACACCTCTCTAGCCGTTGTTTTCAGACGGTGGCGCACTCGCTACTTTGCCGGCAGTTCGTCACCTTACCTCCAGGAGAGTTCATGAAAATTTTGATCACCACACTTCTTGCGGCCACTTGTGTTCAAGCTTTTGCGGGCGACAAAATTATTTATGGAGCTGATGATCGTCAGGACATTCGCGATGTGACCGATGCAGCTTTGCTCGATCTCGCGAGCTCGACGGCCGCCATGATTCCTACTTGGAAAGTGGGCTACTACACTGACAAAGTGGTGATTCCTGCCATCAACGATATTCTCAGTTTGAAAGGTTCGATGGGAGTTTGTGCCACTGAGCGCTTTGCGACTCAGCCCGCTTTGGCGGATTGCTCAGGCTTCCTCGTCGGTGAGAAGACCCTCGTCACGGCCGGTCACTGTGTGAATGAAGCAGAAGGCTGCGGCGACAACGTGTGGGTTTTTGACTACAAGCTCGATACACCAGGAGTCGATACTCCGATGGTAAGAGGGAGCAACATCTACAAGTGCGCCAAGGTTGTTAAGTCAGTTTTGGATCCAGTCACCAAGATGGACTACGCGGTGGTTGAACTTGATCGTGCAGTCACAGATCGCAAGCCACTTACTTTCCGCAAAGAAGGCGCCATCGAAGTGAACGCTCCTGTGGTTGTCATCGGTCACCCATCAGGTCTTCCGACGAAAGTTGCAGGCGGCGCACGCGTGATGGACATCAATCCAGTGTTCTTCCGCGGCAATCTTGATACCTACGGCGGTAACTCTGGTTCAGCGGTTTTCAATGCGAAGACGCTTGAAGTGGAAGGCATCTTGGTGCGTGGTGCTCGTGACTACGTAGCAGGTCCTGCTGGTTGTGCAGTATCAAACGTTGTGGCGGTAGATCGCGCGACGGAAGCCGTCACTCTTATTACTAACGTCAAAGAAATCTCAGGACTCTAATATATGTTGCCTCTCATTCTTCTGCTCGCAGCGGCACCGATTTTCGCCCAAGACAAAGTCATCTACGGCGAAGACAACCGTCAGGACATCGTTGATGTTGAAAGTGCTGCTTGGGTAGAAGTCGCCAACTCCACGGCCGTCATGATCGCAAAGACGGATATCCCTGGAGGCAAAGGCGGTAAGGGGGGGCGAGGCGGCAAGACGGGCATCACTATTTCAGGCCCGACTCTCGCGAGTCGTGGCATTTGTCCGAGCGAGCGTTTTGCTAATCAACCGACGGTGGGGAACTGTTCGGGTTTCTTGATTGATGAGAAAACCATCGTGACGGCAGGCCATTGCATGACCACGCCGGAAGATTGCTCTGATTTCAAATGGGCCTTCGATTACAAAGTCGAAGTCGCTGGCGTTGATTCGGTGACGTTACAGAAAAATAATATTTACGGCTGCAAGAAGATCATCAAACAAGTTCTCGATCGTGCGACTCAAAATGACTTCGCGGTGATTGAGTTGGATCGCGCGGTCACTGACCGTGTACCTTTGAAGCTGCGTGAAGCAGGCAAAGTAGAAGTCGGAACACCGCTTGTTGTAATCGGCTACCCATCAGGTCTCCCTGTGAAGGTTGCTGGAGGCGCAAGAGTTCGCGCAGTGAGAGACGACTTCTTTGTGGCGAACTTGGATACCTACGGTGGAAATTCAGGTTCAGCTGTTTTGAATGCGACGACGATGGAAGTAGAAGGCATCTTGGTTCGTGGAGACACGGATTATGTGAATAGCGATGCTGGCTGCCGCGTTTCTAAAGTTCAAGGTGACGACGAAGGCCGCGGAGAAGATGCGACCTTCATCACAAACATTAAAGCTGGTTTAGTTCGCTAATTAACACTTAAAGGGTGTGGCCGTGAGTTCTTGCGGCTTACACTCTTTACCACTGTGTTCAAGCAGCATGGTGTTCCCGCCCAGCTTGCCGACTTCTTCGCTTAATCCCTTAAGACATTCTTCGCAGCTTTTCTCTTGCTTGCATGTGATCGGCGCAAAAGTCGGAATGCCTTCGCAGCCTTTAATACCTTCTGGAGTGGTCACGACTTTGATACCAGGAGCGACAGCGCAGGCAGAGAGAGCGAAGAGCAGAGAGACTATGAGCGTTTTCATTTGAGCTGAACCTTTTGCCAATCCTTCACCTGCCAAACAGTGCGAACGTCAGCGATTTTTTCGTTATGGGTATTGAAGATTTCAGTGTTGTGCTCAAAAAGAACTTTGTCTTCCGTTGTGAGCTGAGTTTTGAGTTGTTCGGCGCGCTCAGGCGTCATTTTGGCGACACCTCTCAGTCCGGTGCGCCCTTGCAAGTGATACTTCACACTGAGCTCCGCGAGAATCAAACGGTAGCGACTCATGCCGAGTTGCTTGACGAGAGTCATGCCAGCGCAGAATTCGCCGAGGGTGGCGATCGAGCAGGCATGCATGCCGCCCAAGTGATTATGATTCAATTTGAAATTCGGCAATGAGATCTGCACTTCGTCCGCCGCAAGTTTGGTGAACTTAAAACCATGAGGAGCATTAAAAGGAATCGCCAAGCGCATGAGATTGTCCAAAGCGAGGCGCGACCAGCGATCATCCTTTGCTAAGAGCTTCTCGACGAGTGCTGAACCTTTCATACTTGCTCCCAACGTGCTTTGAGTTCGGCCTGGGCTTTTTCGTAGCCGCTCATGAAGTGATTCACGACTTCGGCCACACTTGATTGTTTCTTGGTGAATTCAATCGACGTACCTGCGCACCACACACTTTTATAAGAAGCAGAAAAAGCGGCTTTCTCCAGCAGCTTCATGCCTTTCCAGAAAGTGACCATCTTGGCGTACTTCTTCATTTGTTTGTTCTTATTCAAGAAGCTCTCGACGATGTTTTGCTCGGTACCGATTTTTTTCAAGTAAGGGGTGTTGATCACGGTGCAGCGGCTGCCGGAGAGTTTCGTGGTGACGACGATGTCTTTCGCGCCGTAGTCCACGCAGGCCTGTTTGTAGCCATCGCTGATATTCGATTCTTTGGTCGCGATAAAAGGGGAGCCGATAGACACCGCATCCGCACCGAGGGCCATCATGGCCATAAGACCATGGCCATCACCTACGCCACCGGCAGCGATCACGGGAATTTTACTTTGCGCTTTTAGCATCGGCACAAGAATGGTCGCTGGAATATTTCCTAAGTGACCACCTGCGCCTGAGTTCACAGCGATAAGCGCGTCGGCACCGAGGCCTTCAACTTTTTTAGCGTATTCACCGTCGGTGACATCACAAAAAACTTTGCAGCCTTGCTTGTGAGATTCACGAATCACTTCCTCTGGAGAACCTAACGAGGTGATGAAGTAATTCACGCCGAGATCAAGGCACTTATGCAGTTGCTTCTTAAACAACGGATTGGATTGATTCACGATCAGGTTGATGCCGATCGGTGCTTTGGTGTTGGCCTGAATAAATTTCACGCCCTTTTCCAAATCTTCAATGGTGCGCCAGTTGAGCGCCGGTATACAGCCGGTGATGCCCGCCTCGCCGGCGGCCACAACCATTTCTGGAGTCGTGACCAGAAACATGGGGGCCATGATGATAGGGTGTCGGATGCCAAGCATAGTCGTGATGGAGGTTTTCATGGGTCTATTGTACTCATAATGGCCCCATGCTGCGCATGGTTACTGACAGATTCTCTGACTTTCCCTGACTAAAAGTCACGGTTGCTTGGCATCACGTTTCTTACGTGGGGTAATAGCTGAGATTACTTTCAAAGGATGGAAAGATGAAAAAAACATTGCTCGTTACTTCTATGCTTTTGGCTTCTGTGGCCTTCGCTGCACCAAAAGCTCAATGGGTCACGGTTGACTCGAACATTCTCGGTAAACTCGCTCCAATGCAAAAAGCATTGATGGTAGAGAAGGAAGCTGGCGGCGTTTCGCTCGTTCAGTTGACTGAAGCCGAGCTCGAAAAACTCTCTCACGCCATTCACCACGAATTGCACCGTTGCGGCGGTTACATCGCTCACGAGTCAGAAGCTGAGGCCCTCCTCGCTCTTGAACCACGTGGTGATATGCACTACGCGATGAAAGGTCTTTTCTCTGACTACGCGATTGACCAGGAAGAATTGGTGAATCCAATGGTGAGTGAAGTGAAGGCATCGAACATCGAAGCTACCATCCGCGCTCTTTCAGCTTTCCACAACCGTTACTACAAAGCGACGACAGGAACAGACTCACAAAACTTCCTCTTGGACACATGGTCTAAGCTCGCTGCTGGCCGCACCGATGTTAAAGTGGAGCTCGTGAAGCACGCTAGCTGGCCACAACCGTCTGTTGTTATGACCATCGAAGGTTCTGACTACCCAGAAGAAATCTTGATCATCGGCGGTCACGCTGACTCAATCGCAGGAGGCTGGTTCGGTAACGAGAAGTCTCGTGCTCCAGGCGGCGACGATAACGCTTCTGGTATCGCCACGATTACTGAAACTATCCGCATTGCCATGGACGCTGGTTTCAAGCCGAAACGTACTGTTCAATTCATGGGCTACGCTGCTGAAGAAGCAGGCCTCTTGGGTTCAAAAGACATCGCGAACGGTTACAAAACCCGCGCTAAGCAAGTTGTCGGCGTTGTTCAGTTCGACATGACTTTGCGCAAAGGCACAGTTGATAAAGACATCGTTATGATGACTGACTTCACTAACGCAGCTCAGAACGAATTCCTCGGTCGTTTGATCGACGAGTACGTGAAAGTTCCATGGGGCTACTCTAAGTGCGGTTACGGCTGTTCTGACCACGCTTCTTGGACAAATGCTGGATTCCCAGCTTCAATGCCGTTCGAATCAACTATGGGTGACATCAATAAGGCCATCCATACTGACAAGGACACCATTGAAAACGCAGGCGGGAACGCTAACCACGCTGCAAAATTCGCTAAACTCGCCGTTGCATACATGGTAGAGTTAGCGAATTAATGAACGAAACGACAACGACTCTACTCGCAGATCCCCGGCCCTTCTTCGGGGATCTGCTTCAAAATCTCGATTCAGCTCGTAAAGCCTATGCCACGACTAGTCTGGCCGGTGACGATAATGAGATCCGCTCTCTAGAGGATGCGACCATTGTCTTAGGCACGCTTGAGGTGGTTTACACTGAGATGTCGAAGTTGCTTGCTGCAGCTCCTACTCTCGATTCTCTTTTTGAAAAATACTTCGGCCCGCTGCGCGAACTGAACAATCGCGAAGCCATGACTGAAATCGCCTTGCTGGATGAGTATCTCTTTCCACGCACTGAGCAGTGGCCTTTGATGGTCAATACTGGTTTCAGCGCCGAGCTCGCGATGTCTTATCGTGAAGGCTTTCAAGACTGGGCCCGCGAGCGTTTAGAAGCTCACACCACCACACAAGAAACTGTTAAGCAGCGCTTTGATCTTAAGTCGAGCATTGGCGATCTTAAATGCCAGTGTACGCAGTGTTTGGCCGACTACCGCACGAAGTTGCGTGAAGAAGTCATGGCCTCACAAGAAAAGATGATTGATGAGGCGGAAGAACGTCTTTATGACATGGTTCTCACGCGCTCGATCACTGACATCTCTAACTACGTCTTTAATCTGCGCAAGAACATGGAGCGGGGGATTAACAACGTCCGTTCAAAGTTCAAGCGTAGTTCATTAAATAAAATTGAAAGTGAAGTGAAAGCGATCTTCCGTGCGAAGTTTGCTGGTACGTCACCGCTTGGAAAAGTTTACCGTGAAAAGCTCATGGTCTTTTTCAATACCTGCCTCGTTGAGCAAGGTCTCAAGCCCGAGATGATTTCTCCGGGCGAATATGAGCGCTTCTTCCTTCAGCAAGAAACCGGTATCTGGAAGCCAGAGGGGTTTCTAAAAAAAGAATTCGAGAAGTTCACTCGCTCGGTGATGCTGCTGAAGCGCAAAGATATCTCAAGTACGATTCTACGTGATTACCTCGGTCAATTCTGGGTGCATGCTGAAGCTCGTAAAATCAATCGTAAGATTATTTATCATATGGGTCCCACCAACTCAGGGAAGACCTATCACGCGATTGAAGCTCTCGTGAAAGCCGAGAAGGGTTGCTACCTGGCTCCTCTTCGTCTCTTGGCCGCTGAACTTTTCGATACCATGAACCAGAAAGGCGCCACAACGACGCTTCTGACTGGTGAAGAAGTCATCGAGATTCCAGGCTCAACTCACTTTTCTTCGACCATTGAAATGGCCCGTCTGAACGAGCGTTTTGATTGTGCTGTTATTGATGAAATTCAAATGCTCGCCGATCCTCAACGCGGTTGGGCGTGGACCCGTGCACTCGTTAATCTACAAGCTGACGAAGTTCACTTGTGCGGTGACCGCTCTGTGCTCGAGCTCGTGAAACAGATCTTGAAGCTCACCGGCGATACGCTTGAAGTGAAAGAATACACCCGCATGACTGAGCTTAAAGTCATGGACGACACACTCACACTCGCTGATCTTGAGCGCGGTGATGCGTTGATTGTTTTCAGTCGCAGAAATGCTCTGAAATTCAAAGCCGATCTTGAAAACTTAGACTTTAAAGTCTCGATTGTTTACGGACGTCTTTCTCCGGAAGTTCGTCGTGAGCAGGCCCGTAAATTTGATTTCGGTGAAACAGACATCATCGTTTCCACTGATGCGATTGCCATGGGTATGAACCTTCCGGTTCAACGTATTGTGTTCTCGGCGCTCTCTAAATTTATCGATAATAAAGAAATTCCTCTCACCATGAGTGAGATTAAGCAGATTGCCGGTCGAGCCGGTCGCTTTAATCGCTTTCCGGTAGGCTACACCACCACTTTGAATCGAGTGGACTATGGTCTTGATCGTCTCCACGAAGCTCTCGAGCACACGCTCGAGCAAAGCACTAAAGCGATGGTGGGGCCCGACTTAGAAATTTTCAAAAGTGTGAATAGTGCCTTGGAGATGAATAGTCTCCAGGTACTCTCGCTTTCAGAGTTCTTGCGCCTCTTCAACACCATGTCGTTTGAACGTCCGTTCTTCTGCACAGACTTGAAAGAGATGATTGAACTGACAGAGATGGTGGAGCAGACCGACGAAGACAACAACCTCAGCTCCACAGAGATTTTCGGTTTCGCGTGCGCCCCAGTGAACTTAGGCTTGGTTGAGCACGTGCAATACTTCGTCTATATGCTTAAGCATTACGTCGACAATGCACCCATCTTTAACGAGTCCATCGATCCAAACAGTGACGACATTGATTACCTCGAAACCTCCATTAAGTGCGTTGAGCTCTACCAATGGCTTGCTCGTCACTTTGACGGGAAAAACTTTGAGTTCGTAGAAGCCCAGCTTCTCGAGAATAAAGCGAAAGCCGTCGAACGTTTGAACGGTCTTCTCTCTGAGAAGACGACTAAAACCTGTTCATCATGCGGCTGCAAACTCTCAATGAGTTCACGCTTTGCCATCTGCGATAACTGCTTCATGGCGCGCAAAAATGCTCGTCGTGGCGGTGGTGGTGGTGAACGTGATCGTGAACGCGGCCCACGCGAAGGCGCTCCACGTGAAGAACGCGGCGGCCGAGGTGGTCGTGACGATCGTAACAGAGGTGGAGGCGGTGGCAGAGGCGGTCGTGATGACCGCAACAACCGTCGTGGTCCTCCTCGCCCAGAGCAGCGGAACGATCAACGCTCAGAAAGACGTCCTGATCAAGGACCGCGTAAAGAAAAGCCAGCAGCACCGGCGGCCCCTCAGCGTCCAGTGTCACCTTCATCGAGTGGCTCTGAAGAGCCTCGTTTGGATTTGAATGCTCTTCGTAAGACCACATCATCTGTAACTTCACGTCCTCCTGTCGGCGGTAAACGTGCAGCTGCTGCCTTTACGGGCATGGGTGGCGGTCCTGCAGGTGGGAAGAGTCATCGCAACAAGGGCGGCGGTAATAAAACCGGCGGTGGCAATGGTAAGCCCGGCGCTCCAAAGTTTGCTCCACCGAAGCGTCCCGCACCTCCCGAAGAGGAGTAGTGCATGGATGTGATGACCTGGGCACGCTTGTTGCTCGAAGGTTCCACCCTTCAAGATAAACTGACTTCAATATCTCTCACGGCTCCCATGGGTCAGTGGTGCGCCTACAAACTTCCTGAAACTCCTGGTCGCGCTGGAAAGCTGGCTTTCTCGTCTGAAAAAACGAAATTTCCCAAGGGCCAACAGCTGGCGACCAAGATCGGTCGTAGTACTGCGATCCACAGTTTCGCAAATCATGAACTCCTCGCTGTTGAAATGATGGCCGCCGCACTTTTGGTTTATCCTCACAGCGAAGAAGATGCCGCCAGTATTCGTATGAAACGCGGACTGGTTTCTACAATTCGTGATGAGCAAAAACATCTCGCTCTTTATTTGCAGCGCCTGAAAGATGATGACGTGGAGTTTGGCGACTATCCGATGAATGGTTTCTTCTGGCGACAGATGGAAAAACTGCCTACACCTGCTTCATTTTTTGCTTTGATGGCGCTGACTTTTGAGTCGGCCAATTTGGATTTCTCACTTCTCTACGAGAAGGCTTTTCGCGACTTAGGTGACGTGAAAACCGCCGATCTCTTGCGGATCGTCTATGACGACGAAGTCACCCATGTGGCGCTGGGGGCCCATTGGTTAGGTCAGTGGCGCGGCGATAAATCTCTGTGGGATTACTACCGCGAGGTTTTGCCTTATCCCCTCACTCCTGCGCGTGCCAAAGGCGCAGACTATCTTCCTGAAACGCGCGTAGCGGCTGGCCTCGATCAAGACTGGGTCGAGCGCCTCGGGGAATTTAAAGATGAATTCCAAGTGGTGAATCGCCGAAGCTGGAATCAGACTTGAAACCCGTCATCGTGAATGTGGATTTTGAGGAGATGCTGCAAGGGAAACCTGCGCGTCTCGCCCTGCGTGCCAGTGTTGAGTTTCTTGCTCTGTGGGTTCAAGACCAACCTTTACTGGCTTCGCGTCCGTACTCCGATGAATATCTGCGCTACGTCCAAATTCATTCTGGAAAACCTGCCAACATCACGACAAAAGGTGAGGGGGATTTTTGGTGGGGAGAAACGGCTGACGTCGAACAAATGCGACGTCTCAGTAGCAAAACAGAATTTCTAAAATGGTGGCAAGCACGATGGCCGCTCGAGGCCTGCGCTTGCTCAAGTTGGAACGAAGTGGAGGCCGCCATCGGAGAGGGCCAGTGGCTGATTAAGAAAAGCGATGGGATGTCGGGGCGAGGGCATCTGCGCGTGAATCGCACTGAGCTCTCAGCACTAAAATCTCGCCTTGAAAATGATCTGGGAGCAGGCGTGGTGGTCGAGCCGCTCTTTGAAAGAATTCGTGACTTAAGCGCACTCTGGCTGCCTGAGGAGAAACGCTTTATTTATTACCGCAATCTCATTGATGAACGGTTTCAGTGGCGCGGAGCGATTCTTGAAAAAGACACTCACTCTTCACTGCTAGCAGGTAGCGGTGAATGGGAAAAGCATTTGCTCCAGCTTCAGCAAGATGTAGCCGAGCAAGGTTATGGCGGCCCCTTTAGTGTCGATGCGTTCTTTTATAAGAAAGATGGTCGAGAAATTTTTCATCCAGGCTCGGAGATGAATCCTCGTAAAACCATGGGATGGGTCACGCGTCAGTTATGGCAGAAAAGAAAATCACCAGTTGCGACACTGGCGCTTGTGCCATTCGTGCTCAAAGGGCAAAGCTGGCAGCAGGCGACACAACTCACAGACGCACTCTTGCTTTCGCCAGAATCTTGCCCGTTCGTGTGGTATTGGATTGAAGCTGAAAGTCTGGCGGAGCTTGAAGAAAAGCGAGCACGATTTCTTAGAGCAATTCCTGGGGCCCCAGTTCGCGGTAAAGCTTAAGCAGAATTTTTCCGGCATCCTCGGGTGTTGCTCCATAGGCGATGATACCGTCTTGGTGACCCTTCATCACAAACACACCTTGGTCTTTTCCTTGAATGGCCACTTTGGCCGCTTCCGCCATTTCACGTGTGCCATAAGAGATGTGATCCGCGATGGCTTCAGCACCACTATCGATCATGCGCTGCCAGATCTCACGATGATGGACATGAAAGATCGCGCTAATTTGTGGCTGACTGTCGTAGATCGCAAAATGCGTAAGACTTTCGCTCGAGGGACCGATCGGGCCGATGGCGCTCACGGTATTTTTAGCAGCATCACAGCCAGTCACGCGGGTGTAGTGCTCGCGGCGCAAATGGGGATGGTGGCCAGTTTGTGTGCCCGTGATGAGGAAGCCTCCACGTGGTAGGGGCAAACGCACCGAAAGATTGCCGTAACCGATTTTTTCATTCGGGTATTCGCCCACAAGACCCAGTCGCCAAAGGATCGCACGCCATTTCTCGAGGGGAATAATGTCTTCGGCCGGCAGTGGCGCGGCCATTTTGAGAGTCAGTTTAAACTTGGTAACGCCATCATCAATCACGGTAGGCACCTTACTGGCGTTGAGGGGGGAGGTAGTTAGAACCTGATCA
>JBEIPE010000295.1:0-3546 GCA_040377215.1 Halobacteriovoraceae bacterium | reverse complement strand
GTCGGTGCCTTCTGTGTGACCGCAGGGATCGGCCTTGAGGCCCTCACGAAGAAGTACGATGCTGATCAAGACGACTACCAAGGCATCTTGGTGCGCGCTCTTACCGATCGCCTCGCTGAGGCCACTGCTGAATGGCTGCACTTGAAACTTCGCCGTGAGTTCTGGGCCTATGCGCCTCTAGAAAACCTCACTTCAGAAGATCTTGTGCGCGAGAAGTACCAAGGCATTCGTCCGGCACCTGGTTACTCGGCCTGCCCTGATCACACCGAGAAGAAAAAACTCTTCCAACTCCTCGACGCAGAAAAGAATATCGGCGTGAAACTGACGCACTCCATGGCAATGACCCCCACTGCCGCTGTGAGCGGTTGGTACTTTGCTCATCCCCAGGCGACGTATTTCAACGTCGGAAAAATTCAAGAAGACCAACTTAAAGACTATGCCCATCGTAAGGGTATGACTGAAGCCGAAGCACGTTCGTGGCTCTCGGCTAATTTGCTGTAAGGAACATATGAAAGTCGTTGATCACATCAAGTCCGCTAAAAGTACTTTATTCTCTTTTGAGATTCTTCCACCGCACGCGGGTGAGAGTATTCAAACACTTTTCACGAACATTGCACCATTAATGGAATTCAAGCCGAAATTCATTGATGTGACCTATCACCGTGAAGAATTCATTCTCAAAAAACGTAATGGTGGATTGCTTGAACAAAAGAGCATTCGTAAGCGTCCCGGCACTGTGGCGATTTGCGCCGCCCTCATGCATAAGTTCGGCGTCGACACTGTTCCGCACATTATTTGCGGTGGCTTTACCCGTGAAGAAACTGAATATGCTCTTATTGATTTGAATTACCTCGGGATTGAAAACGTCCTCGCTCTTCGTGGAGACTCCATCAAAGGCCAAAACGATTTCTGTCCCACGGCTGGTGGCCATGCCTACGCCAGTGAGCTGGTTCAACAGATTAAGACCATGAACGATGGCCGTTACATCGACGACGATCTAGAAAATGCCATCGCGACTGATTTCTGTATTGGGATCGCCGGCTATCCAGAGAAGCACTTTGAAGCCGCCAACATGACCTCAGATTTCAAATGGCTCAAGCACAAAGTAGATTCAGGCGCTGACTATATCGTGACTCAGATGTTCTTTGATAACCGGAAGTACTTCGAATTCATCGAGCGCTGTAAGGCCGAAGGGATCAACGCTCCGGTCATTCCTGGACTCAAACCCCTCACCAGCAAGAAACAAGTTCACATGCTTGCTAGTCGCTTCCACATCGACATCCCGGAAGAGCTCGCGGATGCCGTTGATAAGTGCAAAGACGACAAAGAAGTTCGTCGAGTAGGCATTGAATGGGCGATAGCTCAGTCGAAAGAGCTGGTGGCGAAGAAAGCTCCGTGCCTGCACTACTACTCAATGGGGAAATCAAACGCTATTCAAGAGATCGCTCAAGCGTTGTTCTAGGGCTTGCGGCACGTGCCGCAAGACTCTTCGTCGGCCTTCATTTTCTGACGGACGTTATCGACTTGTTTGTAGAAGAAATCGGCGGTCTTCTTTCCGATGTCGGTTTCTAACAACCAAGCCAGTTTTCCGATGGCCGGAAAATGTTTGATAAGTTCTGTGATCACTTCACCACCAGTCAGAATCACTCCATCTTCCCGCAAGTAATGAACCTGGGCCGTGCAGGCCTCACGGTTCAATTGCGGATAGCGTGTGAAGACTTCGTCATTATCGAGCGGCACATAACAAACACGGTTCGAGACGTCCCAGCGCTCAAGACCTTGCTTAAATCTTAGACACATGGGGCATTGCGCGTCGTAAATAAGGAGAGGGAGTTTGAGTTCCATACGGATGAGTATATCATAGGCGTCTATGAGTAAAAATTTTAAAGAACTCGAATCACATCTGTTTATCTGCACGCATGAGCGCGATGATCGAGCAAGCTGTGCTGGCAGTGGCTCAAAAGAGTTGGCCGGTGATCTTAAAACTTGGGTCAAAGAAAATGACTTGAAGAAAAAGATCAAGATTACCAAGTCCGGCTGTTTGGGATTATGCGAGGAAGGGATTGTAGCGGTTTGTTATCCCCAAGGTCGCTGGTATACGAATTTAAAACCCAGCAACATCGACGATCTCAAAAAAGATTTGAAATAAAAAAGGGCCCGTTCGGGCCCTTCGTTTTTTAGAACTGTTTATCGAGAGTCACTCGGCGATCCGTGACCGTGACTTGCTGGCTGGCCAGCACAGAACGATCAGAGCGGAACGTGAGGTTGTACGTGCCCGCATTCAAAACGATATGGTACGTGCCATCTGGGTTCACTTTGTAGATCTGAATCATTTTTCCAGCGGTGTCTTTCACATCAATCTCAAGACCCACTTGAGCGGCCGTGATGTGACCACGAATACCTGCACCAGCTGCGCGATCAAGTAACAACTGCCAGCCGGCACGGTTAAGCTCTACTGTCTTGTTACGCCATTTCGCGTAATCAGGGTGGAAGCCACCTTGCGCTGATGAGTTCACTTCAAGCACGTAAGGAATGACCTGCATCTCTTGGTACATCCAATCGATGTCACCACCGTCGGCATTGTAGAGAGTTTCCCAAGGAGTGCCTGGTGTGTAGTTCAGCAAGCGGCCCATTTCGCGACCGATCGATTCTACGACTTCGGCCGTCTGCGTGCGCATAGGGCGGCAACCGAACGGATAAAGCACGAGCTCACTGTAAGAATGGTAAGAGATGTTAAAGACAGGGCGGATATCTTTCACAAATTCCATCATGACATTAGTCTCTGGCTCAGAAGCCGCATTCGGACCGCGGTAAGTCTGAGACCACGTTGAACCGCTTGAACCGTTGCAACCATTCCAATTTGAAGGATAGTTGCGGTTCAAGTCGACACCGTAGCTTCCACGTGCGTTCTTGCGCCACATAGAATCTTGTGTCCACATGCGGTTGTTACCATCAACGTTGAACATCGGCATAACCCAAATTTCATTGCCATCAACCCAGTTACGCACTTTCTCTTCGCTGTTGTAGCGAGTGAGCAAGTAGTCGGCGATATCCATAGTCACTTCAGGCGTCATGACTTCGCGAGCGTGGTGCATGCCATTGAAGAGCAACGTCGGCTCAGAGGTTTCGCGCATCGACGCATTATCAGAAATTTTCAGGGCCCAGATAGGACGCTTCTCGAGAGACTCACCAATCTGGCGTAGCTCTGTGATCTCTGGGTGCTGAGCAGCATAAGCTTTCAAACGCGCTTCAACTTCAGCTGGGTTCATGTACTCAGGATCTGGTCCACGCAACATCGTTTGAGGAATCGTGAATTGGAAATTGGCCTTCAAGCTTTGTAGCTCAACGAGCTGGTCTTGATTGACCAAAGCTTCCACTTCATTTTTTTTGAGATCAACGCCTGTGACATCGATTTCATGAGCGCGAAGATAATTCTTCACGGCTTCCGTGGTTTGAAAGCGTACGAGAGTGCGGTCCTGCGGACCTTCAACAGAATCGCCATGTGCGAAAGCTGAGCCGGCACAGAGAAGTGCCAAGACGAGAGCG
>JBEIPE010000120.1:0-8197 GCA_040377215.1 Halobacteriovoraceae bacterium | reverse complement strand
TCGATCACCGCGACGATGACTTCGCGACCTTGGCCTAATGTCGAAAGGGCTTCTACGCCTGGCCATTTGATGTCGACGCCAGGTGTCCCGACGATTTCTTGGTTACGAATTTCGCCTTCCGCACGGAAGATCTTCTGTCCTTGGTTGGCCATGCCCCACTGCTGTGAGAACAAAGGATCGGCCGCAAAGGTATTGGCCGCAAGGGCCAAACTCAAAAGAGCGAACATTGAAGATCTCATAACTTCTCCCGCAACCAGTAGCCGTTAAGTTCACCTGACTGGATGCCTAGCATCTCTTGGATTTTGTCAAAAGGACCGTTCCAGAATCTTCCGCCGATGCGACCATTGGTGTTCGACATGATGGTGTCGTTCAACACTTCATCACCATTGCGGAATCCGTTGATGCTGCCGTGGACGAAGACGTTGTCTTTGCCAAGAAGGCGCGTGATGTCGGCGTAGTCAAGATCATCATAGAGATGGCGGAAGAGAGTCATGAGGCACTTGGTGACTTCTTCTTGCGACTTATTCGTTTTGATCTTGTCTTGGCACTGTTTGTTCGTATTGATGATTGAGTTGTGTGTTCCACACGACTCGACCACTTGACCTGAACTCATACGGCGCTTACGGATACGCTCTTCTTCACAGCCTGTTTTATGAATACCGGCGCGCACTTCGTAAGCGTTCTCAATCCGGATGAGGGCGTCTGGCGAAAGGGCCTGCAGCTTTTGCAGACCTTCTTCGTAGAGATTCAAGTTAACCGCAACATCGAAGAGTTTGAGTTTGTCGGCGTTCTCAAGTGTGCCCTCATCAAACAGGGTGAAGCCGAATTTCTCATTGGCCTTGCGCATGTGGCGTTTGAGTTTGTTTACACTGGCGCTCCAGCCTTCCCAGCGATCCGTCAGACGCATAAAGCGCTCATCGTAACGGCCGGCTTCAGGAACACGTGATTCGAAGCGTACTTCTGTCGTCGTACCCATGCCGCCAATGGTCTGAGAAGGGTTTTGGAAAACCGGCACGGCCCATTCAACGCCTTCGGCGACTTGTTGGAAGCCGTAGTTGATAATGTCTTTTGCAAAAGCTTCCCAGTTAAGACCCGATTGGCGCTCGTCTGTGAATGAAACATAACGACCGTTCAGGCCATCGCGAGACTTGATGTCAAAGTAGGTATTGCTTTTCAGTTTTTTATGACGCCAGAACAAAAAAGCAAAGCGTGTCGAGCGATCCATATATTCCGCGTCGACCGCATGAGGCTTCTGGATCGTTTCGAGCAATTCAGATGAACCCGTCTGCAAGAACTGAGCAATGGCGTGGGCCTTGTCGAAAAGCTTAGGGTTCTCAGAAACTTCTGGGTTGATGTCCACTTCATGCAAGCGCACAGAGTAGTCACCTTTCTGGCGACGCCAGCCTAGGCGAATGATCGGGATAAGATTTTCGATCGAGACGTCGACACTCCAGCCGCGACCATGGCCGATGTCGTCGTAGATTTGAATGGTTTTCGCATTCTTACGGTAGATTTGAACGCGACGTACATCAACGCTGTCTACGCTGCCTGACAATTTCACACCAACCGGCATGCCCATGAAAGCGGCCGCTTGAGCCGAACCTCCCAAAAGCGGATTGATCCTTTCTACGTAGAGCAAGGATTCGCCTACGCCGAGGTTGTTGTTGATATGACCGATAACTTTTGAGAGCGGGCTCTCATCGTCTTTGAGACTCCATTCTACGGTTGGATCCGAGCTGTCGGCCAAGTCGTGGAGGCGGTTGAGTTCTTTGGTGAGCTGCCACTTCATGAGTGGAACCACAACGTTCTTATAGGGCTCTTCAAAGACTTGCTTCAAATTGCGCAACGGCTTCAAGTGACTCCATGTCTTAGAGAGATTCACAGTGCCACGAATCGCAATTGTAGGAGCAATCTGAACGTTCTCAACACCAAGGTGACCACCAAGCTGGATGCTCCAGCCAATTGAGTCCGCTAACTGAACGAGGTTATCTGTACCTAAGTAGTTACCAACGACTACGTCACGAGACGCTGTAATGCCGAAGTCGGCAACTGGTGAGAACCACGTTCCCACTGGGAAGGCCAGGAATTCACCTGTTTCAACAAAGTGGTTGAGACCGCGGGTGAATTGGTCTTTGAAGAATTCTGTTCTTACATCGTTAGGATTGAAGACCGAGAGCTCGGTATTAGCGCGAGCGACCACGTTATCAAGCACGAAGGACTGAAGTTTCGCGAGGGCGTACCAGTGGACATCTTTAAAGGGAGATTCTGGATCACCGTGAGCAAAGCGACTGGCGTAACCGGCGTAGTCTTCTTTATCGAGCTTGCCGTTTTTAAGATTGGCACCCTCGGACACTTTAGTATTCACAGCAAGCGCTGTGGCCTGCACGGAGAAGACTTGCAATAAAGCGTTACGACGTGCTGCGAGTTTCTCTGTAATGAGCTTAGCGACTTCTTTTGGATAGTGGGCCAACTCTACGGCCTGACGAATTTCCTCGAGAGAGATTTTTTTGAGGATATTCAACGCCCACTTCGCGTCGGCCAGGGTCGTCGCAAAGCTGCCACGAGTGAAATGAGGCAACAAGATTTCGTTGTTGCTGACACGACCCACGGTCCACTCGAACTTATTCACACTCTCGCCGAGATCGAGGAGAGCGTAAGGAATAATGAGAGAGCGCAAAGTGCGGCTGGTGAGAGTCTGTGGTGGCACACCCATCGCCAAGTTATAGTGGTCTGATGAATCTGGAACTGTGATGGCCACGTCTTGTAGAAGGACACTTAGACCTGGCTCGTCTTTAGAAACGAGCCAACGAGAAGCAGCACCTAAAGTAGCACGTGGAATTTGGCTGTCGAGGAAGTCTTTCATCTGCTCTTCACTCTCAAAAGTTACTTTGAGGCGCTTGAGCCATTTGATCTCTGGGACTTTATAGCCCATCAATCCCAAAAGGTTGCGACGCAAAAGCATGGTGTGAAGAGTTTTGTCGAGGTGGACTATGGCCGTGACGTCATCAGTGCGAATGTTGAAACGGAACATGCCGCTTGCAGAAAGCAGGGCACCGCTGAATTCAACCGTATCGCCATCATTCAAAGCAATCGAGCTTGTAGAACTGAGAGGTCTTTTTTGTTTTCCCCACACGGCACTTTCAGCAGGGTTGAGAGTTGAAAGATCAACGCCTTGACGAGAGAGCTGGTACGCCTCGTCGGTGCGCAGAATGCGATTTTCATATTCCAAGTCATCGCTTGGCATGCGCTGATCAGACAATGGCACTGAGGCCATCTGCTGAGCATGGGCAGGGAGGACCTGCACCAACGCAAGAAAGAGCCACCCGAGGACACTAGGTAAACGCACAATAGAGGTTTTCATACCGGTGATTTAAGCAAGACCGGGGCCAAAAACGAGGCTTTTAAACGCTTTGATTTCAGTAGGTTAGGTTGGCTTTGGCGTCACATAAATGAGCGCTGACTGAGGTTTAGACACTAGAAATCAATGATTTGGAGATTCAATTTCGGTATACTCACGGACATGAAAAAGACCATTTTGAGCGGCAGTACTGTCACCGGAGATCTGACCCTAGGGAATTATATTGGCGCCATTAATAATTGGGCCAAGCTGCAAGACGAGTACGAGTGCTTTTATTTTTTGGCAGATTTGCACGCGTTGACGGTTTACCAAGATCCCGCCGTTTTGCGTGAACGTACTTACAGTTTTTTCGCGCAGTACTTGGCTTTGGGTCTCGATCCGAAAAAAAATGTCATCTTCGTTCAGTCGCATGTGCCTGAGCACACGCAGCTGATGTGGATTCTCACGTGCCTCACGCCGATGGGGTACTTGAATCGCATGACTCAGTTCAAGGAAAAATCTGAAAAGCATGTGAAGAATATCAATGCTGGTCTCTTCACATATCCAGTGCTGATGGCAGCGGATATTTTGCTCTACAACGCGGACTTAGTGCCGGTAGGTGAAGATCAGCGCCAGCATCTGGAACTCTGTCGTGACATCGTGGGCTTTTTTGATAACAAATATTCGGAAGGCATTTTGAAAATGCCCGATGCGTACATTGGAAAAATGGGCGCGCGGATTATGTCTTTGCAGGATCCAACAAAGAAGATGTCGAAATCAGATGAAAACGACAAAAATTTTGTGTCGATCATCGACGACGCGAAGAAGATCGAGAAGAAAATCAAGTCTGCTGCAACCGACTCGGGAACTGAGATTAAGTTCGATGCTGAAAATAAGGCTGGGCTCTCTAACCTGATGACGATCTACTCCGTCTTAAGTGGAAAATCGATTCCGCAAATTGAGCAAGACTATGTCGGCAAGATGTATGGTCATCTGAAAGTTGATCTTGCAGAATTGACGGTGCAAACCCTGTCACCAGTCAAAGCCAAGTATGACGATTTGATGAAGAATAAAGATTATTTGGATCAGTTGATGAAGTCTGGTGCAGACCGCGCGCAAGTTCGCGCGGCCGTCACGTTAGATAAAGTCTACAAGGCCGTGGGCCTTCACAGATAACTAGCGATTGCAGCTGTACTGGTCTTCCTGATAAGCGCCGCCCGGGGTGCCCGTAGCTGAAACCAACACCATCATTCTTTGGCCTTGATTCCCAACGTACGCTTCGAATGCGCGATTGTAGGGACTTCCAAACACCATGAAGCAATCAAAGCCCTCGCGCTGCATGCTATCCAGACAGTTCGCATAACCAGAGTGGCCATAGCCCCCTGAGAACAAATCGCGAATGTAAATAGTGGAGGCCGATGTATCCACATCGAGAGTCAGGCTTCCTTGTAGAACACGTGGATCGAAAGTGCGGGCCACTCTTTGGCCGTTTCTGAAAATTTCACCCCGTGAAAAATTGCAGTTGAAGTTTCCTTCAGTGGCCAAGGCGGGGAATGCGATGAGGAAAAGAAGCAAAGCTTTCATAGTGAGTCCTTTGTTTGTTTAAAACACTATGCGAACTTGCTGGCCTCTGTCTAATGTGGCTACTATCTACCAGTGAAATCCTTGACGCTCATCTTATTGCTTCTCCTCTCATTTTTGGCTTTTGCTGGGCCCGATCGCGTTGGCTATGAGGCCAACGACCAACGAACCTTCGTGGAAATCGAACGTCACAAGCGCAACTACTTCATCTCGGGTGAACCCAACACCAAAGCTCAATTCAGTATCAAGCTACCTGTGAAGCAGGGATCTGGTCACTATCTCGGTTACTCTCAGCGTCTAATCTGGGAACTCTTTACGGAGTCATCTTCGCCGGTGGTGGATGTGAACTTCAATCCAGAGTATTTCTATCGCATCACTCGCGATGGCAATGGTATCTGGCGAGGAATTGATCTCGGAGCGGAACACCAGTCCAATGGTGGTGATGATCCAAAATCTCGTTCGTGGAATACGGTTTATGCTTATCTTCCTTTTGAGCTGGAACTAGGCGAGGGAAATATTTTTTTCTCAGTGAAGACCTTCGCGTTGTTTGGGACTGATGAAGAAAACAAAGATGTTCGTAATTATGTGGGCTGGTACGAATTTGAATTCGCCACTCGAGACTTTTTTCGCAACATTATGAGCTACGATGAGTTGTATGTGGCCGTGCGACCAGGTGGCAAAGAGGGTGGTCGCTTCACTCAAGGCAATCTGGAAGTGGGTGCACGGTTCAAGGTGTTTAGGGGAAAGACTGCACCGCATGCATTCATCCAATACTTTACAGGCTACGGAGAGAGCCAATTAACCTATAATCAGAAGACTCACGCGCTGCGCATCGGACTTTCTCTCTAGGCGTAGCTAGGCGATTTTGCCATGCTTTTAGTCTATGAAAATCGCTCTTTTTCTCGCCTGCTTTTTTCCGCTTTTCTCCTCTGCTGTCACGCCTGTTCAAACAGAAATTGAACGCACAGCGATTTTATTTTTTTTAGAGAGCGCTCATCCAGCAACTGGCCTGGTGCTCGACAAGGCCCCCAATTTCCACGCCACACCGGCGAGCAATCGTGTGGCCTCCATTGCTTCAACCGGTTTTGGTCTTGCTGTGCTCGCTAACGCTGCCAAACGTAATCTCATTGAACGCGAACTTGCTGAGCAACAGATTCTTAAAACTCTCGAGTTTGCCCAGTCTCATGTTCCACGCGAACGCGGATGGTTTCTTCACTGGGTCGATTGGGAAACCGGAGCGCGTGCTTGGCAGAGTGAGTATTCGCCCATCGACACAGCTCTTTTTATGGCCGGCGCTTTATATGCTGCCCAGATTTTTCCCAACGGTCGCATCGATCAAATCACTCGCGAGCTCTATCGCGATATGGATTTCCATTTCTTCCTTACGAACAACGGGACGAAACCTAACAAACAAACTCTGAGTCTCTCTTACACTCATGAAGCGGGTTTCGCTCCTTACGAGTGGGAGATCTATGCTGAACAACACATACTACTGTTGCTCGGCCTGGCCCATCCGACTCGTCCTTTGCCTTTCTCGGCTTGGAAAGGATGGAAGCGTTTTAATTCAGTGGAGGCTTTGTATTCGCGCATCATGGGTTATGAAATGCCACTGTTCGTTCATCAATACTCACAAGTCTTTTTCGACTTCCGCGGCTTCAATGAAGGCCTAGGCGACTATTTTCAGAATGGGGTGAGAGCGACGTTGCTTCATCGTCATATGCTCACCGCGGCCAAAAAGTTCAAAACCTTTGCTGCCGGTTATTGGGGCGTAAGCGCAGGTGAAGATCCCGCTGGCTATAAGGTTTGGGATCCGACTCGCTATGAGGGAACAGTTTGCATCGGCTGCACCCTTGCCTCGGTCATGTACACGCCGTTTGAGGTCTTAAGCGATATTGATCGCTGGTATAAAGGACCGCATAAAGAGCAGATCTGGGGCCGTTACGGTTTTGTCGATAGCATCAACCTTGATCGCAATTGGTTCTCACAAAATGTTTTAGGGATCACTGTCGGCCCGGCCTACATGAGCTTTGCTAATATCAAACCAGAGACCTCAATCTGGCAGGACTTCATGAAAATTCCAGAAATTAAATTGGCGCTCAAGCGCGCTAAGGGCCAATAGATGTCGACTCAGTTTTATAAACTTCGTGTAAAAGAAGTCCGTCGTGAGACGCCGGAATGTGTTTCTGTTGCTCTCGATGTTCCCAGTGAACATAAAGCGAAATTTGAATTTACTCAGGGCCAATATCTCACTTTCAAATTGCCAGGCTCTGCTGATGTTCGGCGTTCATACTCCATTTGCACCAGCCCGCTCGATAAGGAGTTGCGAGTCGCCATCAAGAAATTAGAAGGCGGAGTGTTTTCAAGTTATGCCAATGACACCCTCAAAGTGGGTGATGAGCTTGAGACCATGTCACCGCAAGGTCGCTTCTTTACTCAGCTGAATTCGAAGAATGGTAAGAACTACCTCTTCTTTGCAGCAGGTTCAGGCATTACACCGATCTTATCGATTACCAAAAGCATTCTGGCCACGGAACCTAAAAGCCAAGTGACTCTGGTTTACGGAAATAAAACCAAGGGCACGATCATTTTCAAAAATGAGATCGAGGCCTTGAAAAATAAAAACCTGCAGCGCTTGAGTGTGTATCATGTGCTCAGTCGGGAGCGTGCGGAAGCGGAATTCTTAAGCGGACGTATCGATGGCAAGAAAGCGCAATACTTGCTTGAGAAAATCGTTCCAGCTGAAACGATTGATGAATGTTTCCTCTGCGGCCCCGAAGACATGATTCTTGGTGTGAAAGACGTCTTACTCGCTAAGGGTGTGCCGCTGGAAAAGATTCACTTCGAGCTTTTCTTCAGCAATACCGCTCAACTCAAAAAACAGCAGCAGGCAGTGAAGGCCTCCACCGATACCGGCGCGAAGAGTCGTATCACCCTCAAACTTGACGGTGTGGAGACGGTATTTGAACTCGGCCAGCAAGGTGAAAATATCCTAGACGCCGCTCTTAAACACGGTGTGGATTTGCCCTTTGCTTGTAAGGGCGGGGTCTGTGCCACTTGTCGAGCCAAGGTTGAAGTGGGAAGTGTGGAGATGGATGTAAACTACTCTCTGGCGCCGGATGAACTCAAGGCGGGTTTTGTACTCACCTGCCAGGCCCATCCGCGCACACCTGACGTTCGTGTTAATTTTGACATCAAGTAAGGACGATTTATGACAGAACAAGAAATTTTTGACAAAAAAATAGACGACGATGTTCGTATCGAGCCGAAAGACTGGATGCC
>JBEIPE010000426.1:0-1991 GCA_040377215.1 Halobacteriovoraceae bacterium | reverse complement strand
GAAGATGGTCAGCTTGATAAAGCAGAACTGCGTTTTGCGCGCCTGACGCTCGATACAAACCACGCACACCACATTGAAAGTTTTTATTACCAAGGTCTCGTGCGCTTCTATCAAAAGAAGTGGGAAGCAGCTGTTGAGCGTTGGGTTGAGTATTTGAAGCGTGAAAAACGCAAAGACTTGATTGTGAAAACGAAATTTCTTATCGCCAACGCTTACGAGTCGGGCGAGAAATTGAAAGAAGCCTATAACATTTATTATTCACTGCTCGACGATTACCCCAATCCTCAGGTCATCAAAGAGCGCTTGAAGTCTTTGTATGCTCGTCGTGTGGCGAGGAAGAGATGAGCACTCCGCAGGCATGGTGGAAGGTCTTGGGATTGGCCATGGGTCTACCCTCTTTAATCTTGGGGGTCTTTTTTGGCCTTAACTACCTTGTAGAAAAACAGATTATAGGTTGGACGGCCTTGCTCGTGATCATGCTGTTAGTGATCGGAAACACTCTTTTTCTTATGGTGCGTTATGGGTTGGTCGGAAAACGTAAGCAATAAAAAATATTTTGCAGGGTCCTTGGTGGCTTTGTTTTATGCACTTTATTTTGGTCGCGACAGCGCCGTTGAGGCAGCTCTGTTGGTTGGAATGATTGTAGCATCCGGCCTAAGTCACTGGATTATGTTCATAATCCTTGGAAAATTCTTGTTAAATATGACTGAAAGTCGAGGTGCATCTGACAGGTTTAGTCGGGTGGTTCTATGGGGGCAAGTTACGCTGAAGTTTTCAGTGATGATCATCATGATTTTCCTGCTCGTCACCTGGGGACGACACCTCGTGTCACACGGTCTAATACTCTACACATTTCAATTGATTATCCTCATTCTGAGTATTAAAAACATACACGCATTCCTTAAAAAAGGTTCTTCAGAATGATTCGCTTGGGACTCATCCTTTCGGCACTACTTCCATCTGTCGCTTTTGCAGCGAGCGGTTTCACTTTTTTTGGTGAACTGGGCCACAAGCTTCATATCGCTCAGCACGTATTAACGTTCTTTGCTGTTGGAGTGTTGTTTTTGTTGGTTGGAGTTTTGTACCGCTCAAAGAGTTCGAACACTAAAAACATCGCCATCCCTGATCGTGGCATCACATTCCGTAACATCGTCGAAGCTGTCGGTCAGTTTGTTTACAATCTCGCTCGTAACATCATGGGTGAAGAGCAAGCCAAGCGTTACTACTCTGTCATCGTGTTGCTGTTCTCTTTCATTTTCATCAATAACGTTATCGGTTTGATTCCGGGCTTTTTGCCGCCAACTGATAACTTCAATACCACGCTGGCTCTGGGTATTTTTGTTTTCATCTACTACAACTATCAGGGCATTAAAGAGCAAGGGATCATCGGCCACATCAAGCACTTCATGGGCCCGGTATGGTATTTGGCGATCCTGATCTTCCCAATTGAGTTGATTTCACACGCAGTTCGACCGCTCTCATTAGGCCTGCGTCTGAAAGGGAACATGGAGGGTGACCACTTGGTTCTCTCGATCTTCTCTAACCTCGTTCCGTACATTGTGCCGATTCCGTTCTACGTGATCGGTTTGTTCGTATGTTTCATGCAAGCTTTCGTATTTACCCTTCTGACTATGGTTTACATCAGTTTGGCGACCGCTCATCACGATCATGAAGAGCACGCACACTAAGTAGAGCATTGAGGAAGTTTTAACCCACGATCGGTCACAGACCGATCATAAAAAAGGATCTGTTATGGAATTGAACGCATGGTTGGCAATCGCTTCTGGTTTCGCAATTTCTTCTGCTGCTATCGGCGGCGCTATCGCTCAATCTAAAGCTGCTTCAGTTGCTTTGGAAGGCATCGCTCGTAACCCAGCTGCTGCTGACAAATTGTTCACACCGATGATCATTGCACTCGCACTTATCGAGTCATTGGTAATTTACGCTTTCGTTATCTCGTTCTTGATCAAGCCGACGCTTTAATTTTTTTG
>JBEIPE010000159.1:0-6750 GCA_040377215.1 Halobacteriovoraceae bacterium | reverse complement strand
TCTCTATTCGGCGACCCATTCGCAGACCCATGAGGGCCTGGACATGCTTTATCGTTCACAGATCATCTGGTGGTTGCTGGCTTCCGTGGTCGCCGTGGTCGTGAGCGTGGTGTTCAACCCTAAAACCTTCGAGCGCGTTTCGTATTTCGCCTACGGCGTAACTTTCTTCCTGCTCGTCTTGGTTATGGTGATGGGGGATGTAGGGATGGGAGCGCAACGTTGGTTGCAACTCGGCCCGATTCGTATGCAGCCGTCTGAGTTTATGAAGCTCGGTTTGGCGATGGCGCTCGCGCGCTACTTCGCTCGTGTTCAACCAGAAAAAGAACTTACGTTCCGCGATCTTTTGCTTCCAGGCATTATCGCGGGTGTTCCGGCCGTCATGGTTATCCTGCAACCAGACTTAGGGACCGGCATGCTCCTGCTCTTGATCTTCGCCATGATGATTTTCTACAAGCGCCTCAAGTGGAGAACCATCATCACGTTGGTGGTGGGTGCTCTGGTGGCCGGTGTGTTGATGTACAACTTCGGTTTGCGTGAATACCAGCGTAAACGTATCCACACGTTTATTGACCCGTACGCCGACGCCAAAGGTTCTGGTTACAACGCCATCCAATCAGAAATCGCCATCGGCTCTGGCCGCTTGTTTGGGAAAGGCTTCAAGAACTCCTCTCAGGCCTCTTTGCAATACCTGCCAGAAAACCACACGGACTTCGTGTTCGCGATTTTTAATGAAGAGCATGGTTTTTTTGGATCGGTGTTCTTGGTGGTGCTCTACCTCATCTTATTCATGAGGCTTATCTGGCTCGCCAGCTCCGTGCAGAGGTTTTACGACTCAGTCCTTGTGGTGGGCATCATGTCCATCTTCTTCTGGCACACCTTCGTGAATATGAGCATGGTGAGTGGCCTGATGCCCATTGTGGGTATTCCCTTGCCCATGATGAGTTACGGGGGATCGGCGATGCTCACTTACGGAGTCTGCATTGGCATGGTGACGGCCATTTCCAATTCCCGAAATTTCTTTAACTGAGGCTTTCCCTGAGAGCGATCTGCGGCGTCGCTTTCGTCGCTCGGGCCTGCGGCGTACATATCCGTACGCCTCGGCACTCGTTCCTCAGCTTCTAGCATCTCATCTCTCATGAAAAGCCTCGGGGAGTGGGAGCGGGCAGGAGGGGATGACATTTTTACAGGGTCACCCCAACGGCACCTGAAAAACCCCTATCATAGGGGAACAGGAGACCCCACCATGCGCATTCTTTTCGCCGCTATTATCGCCCTGACTTCAGTCACTATTGCCCATGCGGAGTCGTTCATTCCTACCAAGGATCGTGTGAAGCTGGAGCTGTGGATTGAGGGCGTAGAGTCCCAGCCTCAGGTGGTGGCAGAGTCGGCAGCCCCTAAGAAAGAGCTCCCAGAAGAGATCACCCGCATCCTGCTTAAGTATAAGTTGTAGCCCGGGCCGCATAGTATTATGATAATACTATATGCGTCGTATTGCTCACATCGGCAGTCTCCTTAAACAAATCTACCGCCTCTACAGCGTGGAACTGATCCGTCAGCTCCAGTCCCGCGGTTTTACCGATCTGCGTGCCTCTTTCCTTGAAATCCTCATGTACCTCGTCGAGCACGAAGCCCCCTCCATCAAGATGATTGGCAAGGCCTGCGGCCTTAAGAAACAAACCATGACCAGTCACTTAAACGAGCTGGAGCGTCGTGGTTACGTTACTCGCCAGCACTCAGAAGTAGATAAGCGCGAGCAGTTGGTGCGTCTCACAGACTACGGTGAGAAGTTCAAGGTGAACTTGTTGCAAGTGGTGAATGATGTGGAGTCGCACTATTCACGGAAAATGGGCGAAGTGGAGCTCGATCGTGTGGAGTTGATGCTGGAGAATCTGCACAGAGAATTGTTGGGAAGCCAGAAGAAGGGAACCCTGATCTAAGCAGATTCTTGGGTTTTCTCGACCGAATGAAGGCGATGGCCTGGCCAGAATTTCCAACCACCCGAGACATTGTTGCAATTGAAGTAGTTCTTCGAATTCAAAAATTCGCAAGCCAGAATACTGCGTAGACCTTCTTCTGAAATAATCATCAGAGGCGTGGTTTGTTGGGGGACTTCATCCCAACGCGCTTCCAGCTGCTCGAGAGGAATGTGCAACGTCGCACGCGGGCGAGTTCCTTCCGGAACAAATTCCTCATGAGACACATCGAGGAAAATGAAATCAAACTCAGGATCTTGGAACAGCTTCCACGCCTTCTCCGGTGAGAGGTCATGGTATGGACGGCCGTTTTGAATGAAGGCGTCGGGGAGCTCTTGGTTATTTTTCACGCGCACCAGATGCTGGCGCTGGATGGCGAACTTACGATCCATCTCTTCTTGCATGCGCATCATCTGACGCTCAAGTGCCGCCACACGACCCGTGAGGAGGTTGATGACGTGGAAGATATTGTTCTGCAGCTTCTGGCGAATGGACATAGTGTCTCCATCCTCATCTTACCCTGCAGTGCCTGGGCCCTAAAAGAACGGGTAAATCGTGCCGAATTGGATGTGATTCACGATCATCGAAGTCAGGATTGAGGCGGCCAAAAACAGCGAGCCCTCATAAAACCCATAACCCCAGTTCTGCTGATCGGTATCTTGAATAGGCGCATCGGCACCAGCAGCATAAATCCGTGTTTTGAAAACGTACTCCAGCCCTCGTTTGAAGAGCGGGTACACGATCAGCGCCAAGAGCATCTTGAGCATCACTTGTACGCAGTACATGCTGATGTCGTAGTGCTCTTGATCGAAGCTGCCGCCCACCAACCAGCTGATCCCCAAAGTGAAGCCGGCATAAGACAGGGCCACTGAGGGACGCTGTTGAGTGATCAAGCGATTGAAGTTCAATTTAGTGAGAAGACTGTAGTACTTGGAACTAAAACCCATCACCACCATGGCGAGCAGCCACAGCACGAAGAGAATCACCAAAGAGTTCTCAGATTGATCCACCACCGTGCGTGTCACGTGGGCGATTGAAAGCGCGTGGGAAAGGCACACAATGGCGTAGGTGAGGTTCTGGCGTTTGAGGACTTCGTCTTTGTATTCAAAATTATACAGCACGATGCTTTCGATCAGAAACAACGACAGGAGGTAGAGACCACAGGTCAAGGTACCCCAGACGAAGAAATGGAAAATAGAGAGGAAAATTCCGTGGCTCTCGTCAAAGCCCAGTGAACTCAAGATGATCGTGAAGCCCACCAAACGTGAAAACATGTGGATGGTATCGGCCGGATTTTCTGACGGATAAAAGCGCTTGGTCACTTGTTTTTTCATGCTGGGATAAAACAGCAAGTGAGCGTACTTATAAGCGAACAAAACACCACACACCACGCCAACCAGGATGATGCGGATGAGGAGTCGATCGAAAATCTCATTCATAAACAGGCCCTTTAGAAATTTTCTTTGAGATACTTCAACAGGAGCGTTTTAAGATCCACTTTCTGCTGGCGCTCAGGCTTAAAAAAGTTCGGAAAGTTTTTTCGAGTCACTCGGCCGTCCGTTCCAAACTCGTTATCCATTCCGTAAAAAATCTTTTTGCGTTCATTGTGAGAAACGTACTCTTCATAGAACGCTGGAATCGGGCGCCATGTTCCCCAGCCGAGGTAGCGCGGGAGATTTTTGTAAGCACGATAAAAGCGCCAGCGCACTTGCCCTTTTTTATCTGGGCGCCACTCGCCAAAGCCCCGGTTGCCCACATAGGCCACACCCGGCGGCATAGGGAGAGTTTCTTCTTGGCCTTCAATACGTCGGAACACCGACATGCCGATGTTCTTGCGATTCTTCAACGCGAAATCCCGCGAGGTGCGCACGATCATCTCTTCTACACCTTGAAAGCCATGCACGAGACGAAATTTTTGATAGTAGGTTTTGATGAGAAAGCCGGTGGCGTGAGTGTCGGTCAAAACCACTGTGACGTTTTGTCCTGGGATCACGCGGCTGAGGCCTTTCTCATTAGGCACGTAGTCCATTCCTAACTCAGAAGGGGAAAGCGCCTTGGAGAGTCCCAAGTAAGCAATCACCAGCATAAAGTAGAGGAAAAATTTTTGCATTAAACCGCTCGCACGATCTCAAGCACAGCTTTCTGCTGAGCTGATGGCAGAAGGTCGTAGTCCAAGTGCAAACGAGTCACTGCATGGCTCTTGGAATATTTCTCAAACAGATCGGTCGCTTCATTCACATTGATGTGGCGGCGAGTTCCCCCCATGGAGGCCTCACGCAAAACTTTCATGGGGTAGGCGTTCGCTGGTGCTGAGTCGGCGTAGTACTTCGACAAACGTCCCTTTGAAGAACATTTGATGTAATCAATATTTTGCGCCTTGAGATAGTTCTCAAGTGTTTCCATGTGCGGGACACCCTCAGGCCCAAAGGTTTCCATCACTTTGCGGGGGATATCGTTGCGCACGATCCGCGCGGCCCAAGGGTCTTTGCTTTTACGCAAAACTTTCCACAGATGTGGATCATCATGATCAAGGTAGGCTTCGATGTCAGCTGGAATGGCATACTCGCTGGTGCCAGTCGCATTGAAGTAGCGCATGAGCATCTGCTCAAGGCAAACGGCGCGGTAGTGGAAATACACCATCATGAACATATGAAAGCGGCTCAAAAGGAAATCATCAAACGTCGAAACGGCGCGCTCGCTGATGCCCAAATAAACTCGGCCGCCCTCTTCGCAGGCCTTGAGATTATCCACAATCCAATCTAGATCAAATTTTCCGTAGCTCACGCCACAGAAGTAGCTGTCGCGCAGAAGATAATCCATGCGATCGCAGTCCATCTCGCTTGAGACGAGTTGATGCAACAACGGAAACCAGTCCACGCCATCAAGTGTGAAGTAAGCTGGGTCGCGGGTTTCACCCATGACCAATTCAGCAACAGCTTCGGGTGTGACACCGAGATCAGCGCGCACATCTTTAAAAGAGCTCGTGAAGCTTGAATCCACAATACTCTTGAGAGTGTAGTCTTCGTGGCTCGCTTGGCGGTCTTTGCCAGGAGCAAAACGAGTGGGAAGTTTGAGGGCGCTCACCATCGGCATCACATGCTCAGTGGTGTGTGACAACGGCGCATGGCCAATATCATGAAGCAAGCAACCCAGGCGCAAGGTCTGGCGCAGGCGCTGCACTTCTTTGTCGTAGAGGCGATCTTTGAAGAGGGCATTGAAAACTAACGTGCCCACATTCATCACGCCAATCGAGTGCAAATAACGAGTGTGAGTCGCACCTGGAAAAACAAATTCGGAGAAACCCAGTTGTTTGATATTTCGTAAGCGTTGAAAGAAGGCGTGTTCGATGACGGGAATTTCAGCGTCAAAGATGGCGATGGAGCCATGGACTGGGTCACGAATTTCCACTAGAGGCCTTTTGCGTTGTCAGTCAGCCAACGAGCAATGTCTTTGCTCTCGAACATCGGAACGCCATCAATGTAGAGACAAGGAACCGTGCTGCGTCCCGTGTCCTTCATGAGCTTCTCGCGATTGGCCGTTTCTTTACGAATGTTTTTCAGTACGACTTTGTCTTTAAGACCTAGATCCGCAACAGTGCGCAGAACCAATTGGCAGTAAGGACATTCATCAAAGTAATACAGTTCTAATTTCTTCATAGGGCCTTAAAAAAGAAGTGGCCCCTGCGGGCCACGTCTTAAGTGTAATTAGTAAGACTCGTCGTCGTCTTCAGCTTCTTCACCCGGTTTCTTCGGGCCTTTGACGTACTCTTCATCTTCGTCAAAGACTTCATCTTCTTCTTCAGCTTCTTCAGGATTATCAAGGCCTTCTTCGTAACCCCAGCCGTAGCCGTAGGCGCCTTCTTCTTCCTCTTCACCTGGTGTGAACTCTTCAGCTGGCTTAGCTACTTTTTCAGCTTTCGGATCGATCTCGCCTTCTTCCTCTTCGTCGAAGTCCGCGTCGAACTCGTCCGCGCCGTCTGAAGCGTAGTCGTCGTCAAAAGCTGCGCCCTTGGCGTGAGCTGGAACGACAACCGGGATGATCGCTTTTTTCGATTCTTTTTTTGCTGCCGGCTTCGCCGCCGGTTTCGCTGCAGGCTTAGCCGCTTTAGCAGGAGCTGCTTTTTTTGCAGCGACTTTCTTCGCTACTTTTTTAGCGGCTTTCTTCGCTACTTTCTTGGCCACTTTTTTTGCAGCGACTTTCTTCACTGCTTTCTTGGCGACTTTTTTTCCAGCAGGTTTTGCTTTCGGTTTCGCACTCTTTTTTGCGGGGGCTTTCTTCGCTTTCTTGGCTGCCACGGGAGGTCCTTTGCTTAATTGAATGGGAGGAAAAAACTCACCCTAGTATAGTGGCACACCAATTTGTTGGGCAAGCGTCAGTGATTGACGGTGGTGGGAACACCTAGCGCACTGAGTTCTAGAGCGTTGCGAAAATTGTTTTGCCGCACGTCTTCGCCCAGCGGGGTAAACAGCCCTTCAGAGTAGATAGCTGCGTTGGCCCCACTCCCAGCGCCATAGTGGCCTGAAGACGTCAGTGATTTAAGCGTTACGAGTTTAGTCGAATAGCCGGTTCGCCGCATTGTTTCCTGTTCACCGCTATAAGGCGTAGAAAACAACCCGTCCTCGGTAGCGCCACGCATGGGGCCAGGCATGTAGCTGGTGAGTAGCTTGTCCCACTTAATGATGTCACTGCGGGGATGGTCTTCCCGGTAGCTATACTCGATGGTGTGGGTGTGAGCATCGAAACCTAAGTTACTGCTGTTGTAGAAAGCGTCGATACT
>JBEIPE010000208.1:0-5479 GCA_040377215.1 Halobacteriovoraceae bacterium | reverse complement strand
TAAGTCTTAAGCTCTTTGTACATTTCGTGCTTAACAGTGAGTTTGCTATCAGCAAGAACGATTTGCTTGCCGACTTTTTTCGCACTGTTGATAACGATCGGAGCTTTCAAGTTAGCATTCATTTCCACAACGCTAGCTGGGATAGTGAGGATGCTATAGAGCTTCGCGTTGCTGAGTGTCTCGAGCTCGAGACCATTCAAGTCAGCAGGAAGCAACTTGGCTACGTAATCAGGTTTGAAAATCTTTGGTTCGATAATCGGGAAGGCGACTTTCTCGTCTTCGATCGATTGGAGCCAAAGAATCAGGGTGCTATCACCTGGATCAACAACGAAGTATTTTTTGAGGTTATCAAAGCCCAAAAGGCCTTCATGGAAGGTGATGATATCACTCGGGTTGAGTTCAAGTTCCCCAAATCTCGTGGTTTTAACTTTCACTGCGCCTCCGAATAAAACAGTAAGGTATTTTTACCTTATCATTCAGATCGTAGCAGTCAACGAGAACTTAGATCAAGGAGGAAAATTATTTCTTTTTGAGCTCTTCGCCCAATCTGGAGATGTCATCCATGTTTACTTGCACGGCAGCAACGTTCTGATCGTGAATCGCCTGATAAACCTCTTCCCGATGGATCTTGGTCTCTTTTGGAGCCTTAATACCCAAGCGAACTTGTTTACCCTTAATCTGCACAACCACGATTTTGATATGATCATCAATCGCGATGCTTTCTCCAAGCTTCCTTGTCAGAACCAGCATGTTCAATCCTTGATAGTGTGTCAGTGAGCTGACAACGACACTCTTCATGCGAGAGTCGAAGGCACATATATGACCGCTTGTCAGGATTTGCAAGAATAATTTACGACTTTAGGCAAGATTGAGTTAGGGCGGTGTGCGAATTTTCTAACGCAGGAAGTCCATGAGCTGCTGGTTCATGAGCGTGCCGCTGGCCTGGTAAGTCGCCTTAAGGATGTTCTGCTCTTTCTGGAGATTAGAGAAGAGTTCAGTCACATCAGCGTCTTCGACCTTAGTTTTAAACTCTTCGTTCAAGAGCTTCTGTTTCTCGATATTGTTTTCAGCATTGTTGATGTTGTTCGACAACGCGCCGACTTGCGTACGGTAGGCGATCACGCGATCAATGGAGCGATCTAGCTGCTCGAGCAAGTTTTGCACGACATCCGGATTGTTCGTGATCAAAGCGTTTTCTAGTGAAGAGAGTTCATCGAAAATACTCGAACGCACATTCGTTACTTCCGCTGCAGGAGCAACTGAAGCCGGTGTTCTGTTAAGCGCGACGGGATCTTCTAGTTGCGGATTAGGAAGCTTCGCTGGATCGTCTGGAAGCGTGAGTTTAGAACTCGGGCGTGCTTCCTTATCAAAGAACAGCTCTGCTCCCGTTACGTTCACAGGTATGAAGACGTCTTTGTTGATCTCAATATGAATCTTGTTCTTGTCACCCATATACTTGCCTTCGCTGTCGAAAGGCTTGGTGAGAAGTTTTTGGCCCGCAAAAATGTAGCGATTGCCGTTACGCTTGTTGGCGAGACTCAACGCTTGCATACGGAGTTGGTGAATTTCTTTCGCCACACTCTGGCGAACTTCCGGATTGTAGATATCTGACGCTTGGCCGATCGCGAGCTCTTTTGCTTTAGTCAAAATATCAGTCATCTCTTCCAAGACGTTTTCAGTAAAGCTCAAGCTCGTCTGAGCGAAGCTGACGTTACGCAAGTACTGTTGAGCATCGATATTTTGCGAACGGATCTGCAAGAGATCAACGTTGCCAATAGGATCGTCAGAAGGCTTAGCAATGCGCTTCATGGTCGAGCCACGAATTTGCAAATCCTCCACCTTACTCTTGGATTTACCCACAGAGTGTTTGATGGCGTGGATCGAACTATTTTCCGATACGCGCGTCATCGCTTACCTCAACTCATAAGTCCCAGCACCGCTTTGAACATTTCGTCAGAGGCCTTAATGACCTTTGCCGAAGCTTCATAAGCGTTCTGGTACTTAATCATGTTCGCACTTTCTTCATCCAACGAGACACCAGAGATGCGCTCTTTGATTGATTGTGCTTGTGCCAAAATTCCACCTGATTGCTCAGTGTCGATTTTGGCTTTCGCCATCTGCATACCGACGTTACCGACGGTCTTTAGATAGTGTTCTTCAAATGTAGTTGTGCCGCCGCCCAAAACTTTCTCATGCTGTAAGCGTGAGATGGCAATCGCGACACGGTTATCACCGGGCGCGTTCGCTTCAAGACCAGTGGCGATGTTGTTCACATCTTCATTAATCGCGTCTGAAAGCTGAAGGTACTCAGCTGCGCGCTTCAAACCTGTTGGCGGCTTAAAGAAATCAATGCCTGTCACTGGGCCATTAGCGAGACCAGGCATCGGTGTGCCCGTGGTTTGATCGATAGGGACTTCACGATTGGCGTAACCGCGACGGTGAATGGCGTTGGTCGCATTAGCAAGACCATGGGCCAATTCGTTGAGCTGGTCTTCTACGGCCTGGAGATCATTGTTGCGTGAGCTCAACAGGGCTCCGAGCGTACCGTTGCGGAAACGGCTCGAGATCGCCTCACCTGGGCGAGATTTAAAATAGATTTCAAGGTGCGGCTTCTGATCGTTAGAGTCTTCAGCCGCGACACGGTTGCCTACCATGAGCTGTTGCTCGAGGTCGCCAGTAACCAGTGTTCCCATACCTTCGACGTTCACCACGAAACGATTTTGTTCATCGTAGTAGGCCTGAACAGGAAAGTGCTCTGCAAGTTGGCGAAGAGCGCCGTCGCGTTGGTCGCGTAGGTCGTTGGCTTCGCCGCCGCCGACTTCGTTGGCCGCGATTTCACGGTTCAGTTTTGAGATGTTTTTTGCGATGTGGTTGATGTCATCCACAATCAAAGTAATCTTCTTATTGATCCCGTTACGAGTTTGATCAATGTCTTTTTGAATACGGTGAAAATCGCTGACAACAATTTTGGCGTTCTCACGTACGAGGCCACGCACAGTTTCGTCTTCCGGACGATTCGAAAGTTCGCGGAAGGTATTGAAGAAACGGTTCAGGACTTTGTTCATACCTTCAGAGTTAACCTCGTTAAAGATCTCTTCGATATGTCCCAGCTGAGTCGAGCGCTCTTCGTTGAAGTTGTGAGCACTGATGCTGTTATTAAGTTTTTTCTCTACGAGTTCGTCGTGACCTCGCTTGATGCTTTGAATATCTACGCCGGTGCCCATAACATACGGGCCTTCGTTGAGCGTGATGCCGGTCTTGGTGCGGACTTCCTGGCGAGAGAAGCCTTCGGTATTAGCGTTAGAAATATTATGAGAAGTAGTCTCCATGGACTTCTTCGCAGTGAAGAGACCTGATTTACCAATACTGAGTAAATCGGCAGACAACTTGCTCTCCCTATCTTAGCGGCTAGCCGCGCGGGTCATCCCGTCGGCGCCGTAAGTGGTGTATTGCTTTTTACCGCTGAAGCCTTCACGGATTTCTCGCAGTGAGGACATCGCACGGTTAAGGAACACTTGGTTGCGTTTGTTCTGTTCTTGGATGCGAGTGATCACATCGATCAAGAGTGAATTCAAATTATGAAGGGCGGGAATCGAAAGTGTATCTTCCACGGGACGCAAGACCTTCAGCAGGCCAGTCACGTTGGTAATGAGCTCGTCGCCAGGTAGGCGTTCAGCATTGAGTGTCGAAATGAGAGTGGCCCGTTGCGCTTCCCATTGTCCAATGGTGGCCACAACAGCTTCTTTTTTGGCAATGATGTCTTCGAGTGCTTCGATCTCACCAGACAGCAAGGCCTGGTATTCGTCACAAGTGAGCTCATAGAGATCATGATGAGAGCGGCAGAACTGCTCCCAGATCTCGACGGCGGCTTGATGATGAAAACGTAGGCGCATGTCCTTCATGGACTCTTCCTTCGCTAAATTCTTTTCTTAAAACTCAGACTGCAGCATCTTGTCTGCAATTCCGTCGTAATCCATTTCGTATGTGCCAGCTTGAATCTGTGCTTTCAAGCGTGCGATTTTTTCTGAGTTATCAACCTCAGGAGCAGCGCCTGCTACTTTCTTGATGCGAGAGAAGTCACGCACACCTTCTGGGATGCTGACTTTCGCATCTTGTGATGTCTTGTTGATGAGTTCACCAGCACGGTCTGGTGAATTGCGTTCAGGTCCGCCTACTTGGCCGGTCTGCGTTTTCTCAACAGGGTTGCGACCCTTTGGGAAGAACGGTGAGCGGGTGTCGATGCTGTTGCTCATTCGTCAACTCCTTTGACGTTTGCCTGATATGCATTCCGCACAACGTGCGGGGTAGGCTGTTGCTTTAAGTGGGCCGGCACGATCTGATCCAAAATCACTTTCTTCAAACCCAGACCACTATCTGATTGTGCCATAGATTTGGCATATTCGTGATCCATAAGTGACTCGTAATACGACTCTGCCGAACTTAATTCTTTCTCGCGGGGAATGCTCTTACGCATTTGCTCAATCATGTGGTTTGAAAACTGAGTTTCCATACCTTCCGCCACATCAACGTAAGGCTTAAGCATTTCCTCGCGGGAAACCGGCTTCATACCTTTGTTTAATTGGGCTGGATTGATCGTCACGAATACCATCCTGGTTGTTGTGACGGAACTCATCATGAGTCCCTAAAATAAGTGTAACATAGGGGCATGGTCAGGCGCCAGTACCCCGCAAACAGTGTAAAAATTGACCGGTCAGATCAGCTCAATTTCCGCTACCAGGGCGCCGTTTTGTTTGAGCGCCTGGAAAATGGAGATCAAATCCTCTGGGGTCGTCCCGATCGCGTTCAAAGCCTTCACTAAGTCATTAATTGTAGTAGACCGCTCAATCAAGTGAACCGCCTGGCCCTTACCTGACTGGTTGTCTCCGCCTTTGACCTCGAGAACCAGGTCCCCGTGGCTCAAAGCTACTTTGCGAAGGGTAATGTCCCCGCCAGCGACCAAAGTGCCGGTACGCTCGTTAATCACGATACGTGCTGCCAGATCAGCGACCACACGGAAGTTCTCCACTTGGGCGATCAATTCAACAACCTTCTTCTCATACTGAGTAGGGATGATGAGGTCGATCGTCGTGGCATCCGCGGCCGTGGCATATTTTCCGCCAAGCTCTTGATTCAAAACCTTTTCAATACGTGCTGCTGTTGTGAAATCAGGTGAATTCAAAGCGAGGCGTAGTGATTTTTTATCATTGAAGGCCAACTCAAGTTCGCGCTCTACAACGGCGCCGCCTGGAACTCGTCCTGTCGTAGCCATTTTCGCGCCTTTCTTCATTCCACCTACAGAGATGGAGCCGGAAGCGACAGCGTAAATGTGCCCGTCGCCACCTTTTAGCGGAGTGACGAGAAGAGTACCGCCTGCAAGAGATGAAGCATCACCGATGGAAGAAACAGTGACATCCATTTTTTGGCCAACACGACCAAAGGCTGGAAGCTGTGACGTGACGATAACAGCGGCCACGTTCTT
>JBEIPE010000363.1:0-2711 GCA_040377215.1 Halobacteriovoraceae bacterium | reverse complement strand
GCTTCGTGAGGGGCGAAGGTGTATTTCACCACTTGCCCTGTGGCCGTACTAAAACCGGCCACCAACTGTGCGAGAGCACCATCTTGCGGATCTTTATAAGGACGAGTCAATTCATCGGTGAGGACTTTTTGAAATTCCACAAACCATGGCACGCCTGCAGAGGCAAAAGCTGGTGTGCTGCGATTACGCACTTGCTGTGAGCGGAACCAATCTAAAAAAGATTTCTGCACTTTCAACAAATCGGCCGTGATGTCTTGCTGCTCAAGTGCTTGCAACAGCACCGGCGTTTGAAAGACTGAGAACTTTCGGATGAACTCACGCAAATTATCCCGCGCATTGAGACTGGTGACCCACTGGTATTGCGGCGTTTGAATTTTTAAACGGGCCGGGCGCAAGAATGAATCCAGCGCCATGAGCGGTTCAATCTGAAACTTCTCACCGAGATCTTGTAAAGCGCCCATCTCTAAGGTCGTCAGCCAACGATGGCCACCTGAAGAGGTCGATAACGCCTGATCATCAATCACCAGCACTTCTCGTCCCTTGAGACGCCACAACAGTGCGTGCAATAAACTCCAAGGGGTCTTCCCCCAAAACACGGCGTGGTAGCGGCTCTTTAACATTTTTCTACCTCTGCAAGATTTAGCACAAGTCGCGTTTCTTGATTCTCTAACCACTCTTGACGGCGCTGATGGTCTGGCGACTCACGAAGCACGCTCGAATAGGCATTTTGAAGACCGGCTTCATCATTCACCACCATGATTCCATGAGGTGAAACTTTTGAAATCAACTCCACTTCCGTTGAACGAGTGACTTTCGGGCCGCACACGACTCGTGCGCCACCCACAAAAGGCTCCATGACAGAATGAACCGAGCGACCGAATCCTCCACCGACGTAAGCAAACGTGGCCTCAGGATAAAGTTCGCACAGAACACCTTTGAGTCTAAGCACCCAAAGTCCACGGCCAGGATGACGGCCATCCCAGTGCTCATCAATCACATGAACGGGCATGTTGTAGCTGGCCAATAAACTTTGCCAATCACCATCAAGCTTGTGCGGCACGATCATCACGATGGCCTGTCCCGAATTCACATCAGTCTGCAGTTGTGCATTTTTCAAGAAGCCGAGATCTTCCGGCCAGCAGCTTCCCATGATCCAACGTTGCTCGCAGGGAGCACGCTGCAAGAGTTCTTGAAATTTTTCCCAATGCGGAAAACGACTGGTGAGAGTTTGTTGACGACGGGCCAAACGTTTCATGATCTGCGGAACACGCATCTCACTATAGGGGAACACACGCACATTCCCTAAACGATCGAACAAATTGACATCCGTTGGAGTCGCGGGAATGACCCAGGCAAAAACGCTATAAAGAAAGCGGTAAAACATGCGCCATGGACCAGAGGTAAAACGGTGGCGCTTGTTGGTAAAACTCGCCCAGACAATACCGGCCTTCACACCGACCACAGATGCCCGCGCCATCAACGATGGAAAAAAATCATAGCGGCACATGACTAAACGTGGTGCTGTGAGTTCGCGCACCATCACCCACGGCGTATGCGTGAGGAGTGGAAGAGGAAAAAGACGAATCTGACTCGGATAATGGCTTGCTAAGAAGGTCACGGTTTTTTCCACGCTGGGAGAAGCGTAAATCAATTCAATTTTTTCTCCACGATCCAAAATCATCTGTACCCATGGACGAACCTGCTCGAACTCTCCTTCGCTAGAGACTTCAAAAGACCACTGCGCCTCAATGCGCGGGCCGCGGGCCTTCTCAAACCGTACGCGCTCTCTGCCCCACGCTGTGAAGCGCAGCGGATAACAAACCAAGGCGAGCAAAGCATGAAGTAGATCGACCACTCGCCAGATCATGCGCTCACCAACTTCTGTTCGAGCACCTGCCAGACTTTTTCTGGCTTCAGTTCGGTCATACAGAACTGCTCCGAGCGAAAACATTGACGTGAGCCTGTGGCCGAGCAAGGACGACACCACATCTCAACTGACAGCGCCGTCGAGGTAGATAAATGAGGAGCAAAACCAAAACCTTCGTGGGTCGGTCCAAATAAAGTGATCACCGGCACGTTGGCGGCTTCCGCAATATGATTCATGCCGGAGTCATTCCCCACGACCACGCGGGCCTCTTGCATCCAGGCAATGGATTCTTTGAGTTTGGTTTTGCCTTGGAGATTCAGCATCCGGGGATCTTGAATGACGTTGAGAGCTTCGCAGTGCTTGTCTGTTGGGCCGGCGACAATGACCAGATCGTAATTCTTCCAGCGTTCATCGTTGAGGAATTTCTGCGCAAGTGTGACGAAATAATCCATGGGCCAGCGCTTGGATTCAAAAGAAGCGACCGGCGCAAAGACGACATAAGGCTTTTTATGATGAATGCGATCTACCGGTGGCATTTCTGTTAAAGGACGCGTCCCGCGCTTAAACGGCGCCATGAGAATCCCCTGCCAGTCTCGCGGGGTTCGTTCCACCTGGACTTCGAGGCCAAAAAATTTCCAGCGCGTCCAACCTTTCCAACCAGGCACTCGCACTAAAAGGAATCTTTCGATGCGACGTTTGTCCACCACCAGTCGAGGCAAAGTGGGCAGCATCCAACGCAACAAGGTCGAACGCGTGGTGGAATGAAGATCGAGCAACAATGTGATGGGTTCTTTTTCATGCAGCTCACGGATCTTGCGCGCAAGCCCCGAGAGTTTTTCACCTG
>JBEIPE010000089.1:0-9854 GCA_040377215.1 Halobacteriovoraceae bacterium | reverse complement strand
GAGAAAACCATGTCGTAGGCGGAGATGGTTTTTGCAATAGAACCTGAGGCGCCACCGGCCTGGAAAAAGTGACGAGCGACCTCTTGGCCGGCCCCGATCTCGGCAAAAGTGCCATAGAAACGGCGAGCGAGATTGACCTTGAGGGCCTTCTGACGAATAGAAAGTTGCTGATCAGGCATGGTCGTCCTTAGAGTTTCAGTGACTTAACCAGCATAGCATGGGCCTTGCGAGTGGGAAAATAAAAAGCCCTAGGAACGAGGCTTGTCGCAGCGCTATAATGTAAGTGAGCTGACCTGCCGAAAAGCCTAGTGCGAGGTACCCATGCTTGATTTCATCTCATCTTTGATCAAAACCGCTCTCGACTTGCTCGGGCTGAACGAGAAGGAACTGGCGCCGATCCCTGTGAAAGCAGATCGACACCCCCAGCACCGCCGTTAGGCCTGTCCCAAGTAGCGGGACGCCACTTCAAACACATCTTTAGAAGGTTGCCCTTCGACCAATTTCTTGAGTGCCCCTTTCATCTTCTGCTTACGCCCCTCATCCACTTTCTGCATCAACGCAAACGCACCTGTTAAACGAGACGCTACCTGCGGATTGAATTTATCAATGCGTGCGATTCGTTCCACCAAGAAATCATAACCGCTGCCATCGGCCGCATGGAAACTCACGAGGTTTCCTTTGGCGAAGTTTTGATAGAGGCCACGCAGATCATTAGGCACGTTCGGACGGAAGGCCGGATCTTGTTCGAGCATAATCAAACGACTGAGCACACCCTCATGAGTAAAGGCGGCCTGTGCGCCAAACCAGCGGAGCATAACCAACGGCTCGTGTTTCCATTTTTTATAGAAATGCGCCAGCGCAGCTTCAGCAGCAGCGCCGCCTTTCTGGCAATAGAGCCCAAGTCCCGTCGCTTCTTCCGCCATGGTGGCCGCGTGATAGAAATGCTTCTCGAGTAAATCATTGGCCGATGTATCACCACTCTTCACCAGCATAGCAAGTGCGCGGTTCTTGAGGGCCCGTCCGCCCATGGCCGCAGCTGTCGCATCACCTTTACGTGGATCGATGTGGCGCTGATACAATTTATGCCATTCCGCTTGGAAGGTTTTTCCAATGAGAGATTGTAAACGCATACAGCTCAAGTGCACTTCATCAATAGCCGCTGTATCAAGCTCAAGATTCATCTGAGACTCAGAAGGAATCTCAAACAAATGCGCCTTGAAGGCCGGATCCATTTTATCATCGCTGACAATTTTCTGCAGGCCTGCTGCGAAAGCTCCTGGCAATTCAGTAGGAAGCGAAACACCTTTGAGCAAATCTTGCGTCCAGGTCTTGAGCACCTGAGTGTACACGCGCTGCAGGGCCTCGTAGCGTGAAACGGGGTCTGTATCAAAAGCCACCAAGTGCAAAAGCTCAGCTTCAGTGTACGGATAATCAATAATCACGGGTGCTGCAAACGAGCGGTTCCATGAAGGCGTGGGTTGTGAAGTCACTCCTTGAATGACAATGGTCTCTTCAAGCTTGGTGAGTTCGTGTAAACGCTCGCCACCCATCATCTGGCCATCGACACCAAAGAGCGCCATTTTGAATGGAACAAGAAGAACGTTGTTCTCAAGGCGTTCATTCATGACCGAAGCATATTTTTGTTTCACGTTCACAGTGTAGGTTTTGGCCGCAGCATCGTAATCACCACGCACCACAAGTGTGGGTGTGCCTGGACGTGAGTACCAGTTCTTAAACTGAGTCAGGTCTTTGCCAGAAACCGCTTCCATCGCAGCCACAAAGTCTTCAGTCGTAACGGCTTGACCGTCGTGACGACGGAAGTACTCTGTGATGCCTTTCTTGAAGTAGCTATCACCGATGAGCGTGTGGATCATGCGAATAACTTCCGCACCCTTCTCATACACGGTGGCGGTGTAGAAGTTATTGATCTCGATATAGCTCGACGGGCGGATCGGATGGCTCATGGGCCCGGCGTCTTCTGGGAACTGGGCCTCTTTCAAGCGTTTTACATCCTCAATGCGTTTAACGGCACGAGAGAGCATGTCGCTTGAGAATTCTTGATCGCGGAATACGGTCAGGCCTTCCTTCAGCGTGAGTTGAAACCAGTCACGGCAAGTCACACGGTTGCCAGTCCAGTTGTGGAAGTACTCATGCCCCACAACGGCTTCGACATTTTGAAAGTCGCTATCAGTGGCGGTGGCCGGATCAGCGAGCACGTACGCGCTGTTGAAAATATTAAGACCCTTGTTCTCCATGGCGCCGAAGTTGAAACTCTCCACCGCGACGATCATGTAGATGTCCAAGTCGTATTCAAGACCGAAAGTGTCTTCGTCCCACTTCATGGCATTTTGTAGCGACAACAACGCATGGCCTGTTTTGCTGCCTTGGCCTTTATCCACATACACTTCAAGTGCGACCTTGCGACCACTCTTGGTTGTGAAGGTGTCCGCTTTCATCTCGAGATCACCAGCAACCGCGGCAAACAAATAAGAAGGCTTGCGGAACGGATCGACCCACGAAACGAAATGGCGACCGCCGCCCGCGTCCCCTTGGGCCACGCGGTTACCGTTAGAAAGCAACATCGGATAGCGCTTCTTATCCGCGATCAACGTCGTTTTAAACTTTGACATGGCATCAGGGCGATCAATGAAATACGTTATTTTGCGAAAGCCTTCCGGCTCGCATTGAGTACACAAGATATCGCCTGACTTATAAAAGCCTTCTAGGGCGGTATTCTCTTCAGGCTTGATACGGTTTTTGATTTCGACGGTGAGCTTATCTGCGGTGATGGCGTGCAAAGTAAGACGATCAGAACTCAAGGCGTAGTCCCCTGACTTCAACTCATGCCCATCACGAGAAACTCCTAAGAGTTCCATGCCTTCACCCAAGAGCTCGAGTTCGAGCGCACCCTTGGGAGCTGTTGGCGAGCGCACGACAGTGAGCTTTGAGGTCACATCGGTATGACCATTCTTGATATCCATGGTCAGATCGATTTGATCGATCAAAAAGTGAGGCGCTTTGTAGTCACGCAAGTAAATGGTTTGGGGTTGTTTCATAGGACCTCCCAGCGCACCAGATAACCCGCATGGTTGCGGATATTGATCACGCCGTTTTCGAAGATAAGATACTGACCTTTAATCCCGACAAGTTTGTCTTCCAAAACTGGATTTTTATCCAGGCCAAGAGACTTCACTTTCTCGGGGTATTTCGTTACGGGATAATTAAAGTTGTAAGCGGGCACATCCAAGCGCTCAGTGATATGAGGCTTCAACGCCTCACCCACTTGCTCGATGATGGAATCGGCGAGCGCTCTTAGATCTATCGGCTCCGGATCACCCTTGAGCATGCGCTGCCAATGAGTTTTGTCGGCCACATGCTCGCCGAGCATTTTTTCCACGAGACCTGAATCCAAACGCGTCTTAACCTTAAAAATGGGCAGCGCTTGCACGGCCCCTTGATCCATCCAGCGTGTCGGCACCTGGGTTTCACGAGTGATCCCGACCTTCGCTCCTGAGGAGTTGGCGAGATAAACCACGTGCGTCTTCATGCAATGGTCTTCGCCCCACTTCGGCTCACGGCACGTCCCCTTGGCGTAGTGACACAGCTCGGGCTTCACGATGCACACATCACATGAAGCAAGTTTCAGTGTGCAGGGATAGCAGTGCCCTTGTTGCCAAGATTTTTTCGTGAGCTTACCGCACTCGATGCAGTGAATTTTATCTAAGAAACTCATGCGAATGCGTGATCCGAGCAAATCGTTCAACGAGATTTCTTGCTCGTCCAACAGCAAACCGTAGCGAACTGTTTCACCATGGCTTGTCCTCATTTTGCGTAGATGGCCTTCAATCAACATGCTTTTCTCCGAGCGAGGCGCCCCATTATAAGGAAAAATCGTCCTTTTTTTTGTCGCGCCCTCAACTCTAAGGCAACCTCCACCGAAACTAAAGCACCAGTTCATTTAAACCTTTCCAAAGGATGGAAACATGAAGAATTTTTCTCAGATGATGCGTTATGGTGCGCTCGCGCTCATGACAACCCTCGCCGTAAGCTGCGGCTCACAGCCTGAAGTCCCTCAGATCGACGGTATCAAAGGCCCAACATTTAACGTCATGGACGGTAAAGTGTTGATCTCTGTTACTTTCGAAAACATGGAAGTTATCGGCGGCGCTCGCTTCCCACTTCCAAAGATGCCGAACTCGTTCATGGAACTTTCTCCAGCTCAATTGGGCGGGACATTCTTCCAAGTCGCTCTCGACATCACTGATATCGATGGCACTGACTGGACATTGGTAGACCCGCAAGCACTTCCAGGCGGCCGTCCGCTTCCAGGTGTTGTTGGCGGTCAATTGCCTACACTTGCTGTTCAAGTTCCAGACTTGGGCGACGCTACTTTCTACGTGTCTAAGCAAGTTTTCGGTTTCTTCATGCCTTTCAAGGTTGATGCTCAGGGCGCGGTTGTAACTTTCCGCCTCTACATGGAAAACAAGCACATCGGTAACATCTCTTTGGTTGGTAACGACCAGAACGGTGAGAACGGCGGTCTCTTGCTTCTCATGAACCTCAACAAAGACGGCAAAGCTCGCCTTCAGAAGTTGATCGACTACTCTAAGCGCAAAGAAAACAAAGGCAAGATGTTCTAATCTCGCCTAGTTGGCCATTCAAAGCTAATTAAGAGGGCCCCTTCGGGGGCCCTTTCTTTTTTTCACGGTACGAACTTCCCCTCGACTAAACACCTTAAGATGGGGGGATGAAAACTCTATTGCTAGTATGCCTCGTGGCCCTGGTGGGCTGTGGTAAAAAAGCCAAGAACGATGGATCTCCATCGGCCAACACCGCCTCCGCACGTAGCGCTGGAACCATCGGTGAGCAGTTCGTTGATGCTGTTGAGGCCAACAACTCTCGTAATGCCGAAACACTTCTCCGCCAAGGCGCTAATCCGAACGTCCTCTTGAACGATGGCTCTACTCCTCTTACTTATAGTATCGTCCGTAACAACGCGTCTGTGGTCGATGTGCTTCTTCGCAATGGTTCTGATCCAGATAAAATCGACAAGAACGGCGAGACACCTATCATCCTCGCGCTCAAAAATAAGAACGATCCTCTGGTGCGGATGCTGGTGGTTCATGGTGCCAACATCAACACCCGCGATTCACGCTTGCGCACTCCCCTTATGTTGTCCGTGATCATGGAAGAACCTGAACTGGCAGAATGGCTGATAGATCGGGGCGCTGACATAAACTTGCGTGACAGCCGTGACCGCGACGCTCTCTCTATTGCGCGTGAGATGGGTCAAAGCAACCTTGCCACCACGATCCAAGTTCGTATTCTCACTGTCCGCGGTGGCAGCGACGAAGAAATCATTACCGGTCTTTTCGAGCGCTCAGATGTTATGGCGCTTCGTGAGTTTTTGCTCCGTCGTCCGGATGTTTTGAAACTCAAACTGGTTCCTGGCTTCTTAGTGCGTGCGATTAACATCCCAAGCGAAAAAGCTTCCGTGGAAGCTCTCGAGTTGTTACTTGGCTACGGCCTGAGTGCTGAAGGGACTCAACCGGAGATCACCACTCCTGTGATTCTTTCTGCCAAAGCGGGCAAGCTCGCTCAGATTAAAACTCTACTTAAAAATGGCGCAGATATTGAGGCCATGGATGAAAGTGATAAAACCGCATTGATCGTGGCGATCAATCATCGCCAGACTGCTGTTGTGGACTATCTTTTGGAAATGAAAGCGCAAAAGAACTACGAAGTCCCGGGTGTTGATGGCCGTGTGAAACACCAGGCCTGCGTCTATGGACGTCAGGCCCGTGAGAATGCTCCTTCAACGGCGCTTAAAAAAGTCAGCGAAGAAATTCTTAAGCGACTGGGCTGTGGTCTGCGGGGCCTTTTTTCGTAAGAAACGGAATGATCGCCATTCCTGGAATCGCGATCACAGTACAGAACAAGAAGAACCCATTCCATCCCATCGCCTCTGCCATAAAGCCCGTAGGTGCAGAAAGGAATGTCCTCGGTAGCGCCATGATGGCAGTCAAAAGTGCATATTGAGTGCCTGTGTATTTACGATTGGTCATAGAGGCCATGAACGCGGCGTAGGCACTAGAACCTAAACCGGCAGACAGGTTTTCAAAAGCAATCACAAGCGTCAGATTGTTAATATTCGTTTCAACCATCGAGAGCCAACAAAACCCTGCCGTCGACACACCTTGTAGGATTCCGAAGATCCACAATGAGCGCGTGATCCCCATTTTCATTGTGCCAATTCCACCGAGGACTCCCCCGACAATCAACGCGAGCAATCCAAAGCCTTTTACTACGGCCGCAATATCAGTCTTGCTGTAGCCTTTCAGAATCATGAACGGCGTCGTCATGTTCGCCGCCATGGTGTCGCCCAATTTGTATAGAACGATAAAAACTAAAACGAGAATGGCGCCATCACGGTTGAAGAATTCGACGAACGGACCAATGACAGCTTCTTGGATTGTCTTGGGGCTATCAAACTTTTCATTTTCTTTGGTGGCAAAAGCTGTAAAGACCAGGCCAAGCGCCATAGCACCTGCCATGACTTGATACACTAGCGGCCAGTTTGCGCCGCCGCCTGGTAAAAGATAGACATCGGCCATTCGTAGTGCGCCTGCACCAGCGATCAAAAGACCGACTCGGTAGCCGACGACATAAAGCGAAGACCCCATGCCCAGCTCTTCATCTGACAGAAGTTCGCGTCGATAAGCATCGATCGCAATGTCCTGTGTCGCACTGAAAATCCCCACCAACAAAGCCATCACTGCGATGCCCACGATGTTACTAGACGGCTCAAAGAGTGACATCGAGAAGATGGCAGCTATCAACGAAGCTTGCATCAAGAGCATCCAGCCACGACGGCGACCTGGCCAAAAATAAAAACGATCTAGTAACGGTGCCCAGAAAATTTTTAGAGAATAAGGCGCCCCCACAAAGGCAAACAAACCAATGGTCCCAAGATCAATCCCCGCCTCGGTCATCCACGCTTGGAGGGTGGATCCGATGAGCAAAAGTGGCAGACCACCCGCATAGCCCGTCAAAAAGATAGAGAGCATCTTGCGACTAAAAATCTTCTGCCACATGGTTTTCTCTTTTTCGGCTAGAGATGGGTTGGGACAGCGTAGTCGAATACGTTGTTCACAACCACTTTAGGGGTTGAGGTGCGTTTTTTCTTAGCGACTCGACCGAAGGTGATCTTTTTAATTTCGTCACCCAGCACTTTTCCTAACAGTGGCGGAACAGCGTTGCCGATCTGACGGAACTGCGCTGTCTGCGAGCCTTCAAAAATGAAGTCGTTCGGGAAACTCTGACAAGCGGCCGCTTCACGGGGCGTGAGGTAGCGCGCTTCTTTCGGATGATAGTAACTGGTGCGTGCGGTGAGAATGGTCGGAGATGGACGATCAAGTGGCAAACGCTGCAAACGCGTCTGGCGGAAGCGACCTTCACGCAACTCATTCCAATCGATGTCATACCAAAGTTTTTTTGGCAGATAGGCCTTCTCGTCTTCTTGATAACGAATGCCTGAGCCGGCCGGAATGAACTTCAGGCGTTCACGGTCTTCCGGATTCTTAATCTGTGCTAGGGCCGGATTATGATTATGGATTTTGCCATCCATCGCTTTAAGATTTTTCAGGGCCTGAGCCACGGTCACCAGCTTCTGTGTGCCACGCTTGCCGTGAGTAGGTTTCGGATAACGGCACTCGCCGTTCAATACACCCATGATAATCGTGCGACGGCGCATTTCTGGAACGCCGTACTCTTCCGCTGAAAGCACGCGCGCTTCCATGGTGTAGCCCAAACGCTCAAACTGAGCGAAGACCTGCTTCATCACGTGGGCATTTTTCTTCGCCACCATGCCGGTGACGTTCTCAAAAAGAACAATCTTAGGTTGGGTCACTTTCACTACGCGCACGAACTCACGAAAAAGTTGGTTGCGGGTATCGTCTGCATCACCCTTGCCGACGGTGGAAAAACCTTGGCAAGGAGGGCCACCCACGACCATGTCTACACGGTCGGTGCCAATAAGTTTTTTTAATGTGCGGGTATCGAGTTTTTTAATGTCGCCATTCCAGGCCTGGGCTTTCGGATGATTGCGTTGAAAAGACTTAATGGCCGCCGGCTCCATATCCACGCCCAGCAAGCACTCGTGTCCGGCCATCTCTAAACCGTAAGAAAGCCCCCCGCATCCACAAAATAGATCGATGAAGGTCATCCCATTCGTTCGTTTCATTCGCTGGTCTCCATGGCAAAAAGCCTACTTAGAACAGTCTAGTTTTCGTGTCTGGGAGATGTCTAGTTTAAAGACCTTCGTTCGGTGTATCGAACATTCCAGACGAGCACTTGGTGTCGTTGTATAATGCCCCTATAAATTTTTATTTTCTCTCACAGGGAGCTCTCATGAAACGTCGTGATTTTCTCAAAACAACTCTTCTCGCTGGCGCAGTGATGACCGTTCTCGGTAAAGCTGCTGGCATCATGAACGATGCGGCTGCTCAAGCCGTCGTTTGGGTGAAGCCAGGCAAACTCGGTTACAAAGAAGTCGCTCCAGACTTGCAAGTAAAAGCGGGCAAGAAGTGCGGCACCTGCAAGCACTACCAAGCCGATGCTAAAACTCCAGGCGGCGGCCTCTGTGTCTTGCCAGCTATGGGCAAAGGCTACGTGAAAGAAGCCGGCTACTGCACCATGTGGATGAAGAAAGCTTAGTCTTACCTGACATCGCAGCGCATCAAGCCCTCGCAATCGCGGGGGCTTTTTATTTTAGCTGACAGTTTTTGTCAGTACACAACCTGAATGACACCACCTATAAACACACTCCCACTACACCAACAAGGAGACGTCGGTGGCCAACATTCTTTTCCTCGTAGCTTTGAGCCTCACCACAACAGCAAGTTTCGCTAGTGAGAAAGTTATTTATGGCGACGATAATCGCTTAGATGTTTTGGGTGTCAGCAATGTTCTTCATAAGCGCTTGGCCCTTTCAACCGCCGCCATGGTGGAAAACAAAAAAATTCAGAAAGACACTAACGGCAACTGCCGTTTGAACTTCGACGAGACTCTAGAAACCGGCGCGAACGTTTGCCCGGGCGAGTCTTTCAGCCAACAGTCGATCGGCGCGATGTGCTCTGGCTTCTTGGTGGGTGACGATGTCCTCGTGACGGCCGGTCACTGCCTTAAGCTTTTAGGCGGTATGGGCTACGCGACTCCGGAGTCTGTCTGCAAAGGCTTCTCATGGGTCTTTAACTACGCAGTGGATTCAAGAACTCGTGACCCACGCGTTGGCAAAACAAGTGATGTTTATGGTTGCAAGCAAGTGGTCGTGGCCACGTTGAACAACACCCAAGACTTCGCTGTGATCAAACTTGATCGTAAAGTGGCCGGCCGCGCTCCTTTGAAATTCCGCGAATCGGGCAAAATCGCTGATCGCACTTCTTTGGTGGTCATTGGCCATCCATCAGGTCTTCCGAGCAAGATCGCTGCGGGCGCTCGCGTGTTGCAGAACCGTGACGTCGCGACTTTTGTGACTAACCTCGACACTTTCCACGGCAACTCAGGTTCGGCCGTGTTTGATGCCACGACTGGCCAGTTGGAAGGCATCTTGATTCAAGGTCAAGCTGATTACCGCCCAAGTGATGAGAGTGATTTCCGTTCATGCCAAGTGGTGAATCGTTGCGAAGAGAATGGTCTAGGCTGTGAGCTTCCTACGCTCAATCCGTCTGCACCTAAAGGTGAGGTCGTGACCCGCATTACTCAAGTGGCAAGCTTCATCAAGGCTGCCCGATTGCCTGCAAGAACGCCCGCACGTCGTTAATTCTGTTTTTATCGAGAAAGAGCCGCACATCTTT
>JBEIPE010000024.1:0-16419 GCA_040377215.1 Halobacteriovoraceae bacterium | reverse complement strand
GGTGTAGGCATCATTCACTTCAAAGACTTTAAGAATTTGGCGACGACGTTCAGCGAGTTTGTGAAAGTACAATTCTCGAACTTCTTGCGGCCAGCCTGATTGAGCTAAGATTTCGCGAAGATCTTGCGGACTGATCCGGGCAATCTGTTTTGCCATCCAAGAGAGATCACTCCAACGCGCTTTACGCCAGGCCTGGGGAATATGATTCATGCGGGCCAAGAAATGCACCTCTTGGTCTTTAAGTTCTAAAACATCCCAACTGAACTCATTGACCAAACCGCCTTTGAGATCGCGGGGAAATTTTTGAATCTTCACTCCAAGCGACACACCGAGGTCACTATATGAGGCTTTGAACGGATCATCGAAGCGACCGGTGAGGGCCAACAGCGTGTTGTCAGTCTTGGTGTCCCAATTGCCAACCCAAATCTCAGCGAGCAATGATCCTCGCACTGAGCGCTTCGTTCTATTCTGCGCAAGATCCGGCATGAAGGGACCGAGACGAGTTTCACCACTCGGGCGCGGCTCTAAGGCGAGACCGGTGAAGGTCAGATAAGTCTCTCCTTCGCGGCCACGCAGCAGTGGCTCAAGGGCCACCATCTGTTCGCTGACGACAGCGACTTCACGAATGAAGGGGCTGAGATTTATTTTGTAACTGTTATAAATGAAATTCACTAGCTGCTGAACGGTGCGCTTCTGTTTACCTTGGCGACCTAACAGTAGCCGCAACTCTCCTGGTCCACGATGGAAAGGAAAATCCACATTGAAGCCAAGTGCAGCAAAAATCCGTGAGGCCACGGGATCACTATGAACCTCATCGCCCCACTTTATTAACCAGCGCTCGCCATTGCGAACATCATCGGCGTGCACCTTCGCGACACTGCCCTTGCCCTCGAGTTTGTCGATTCTAAGCCACGTAAAATGTGGATCCACTCCGGCCGCCTGCCACTGGCGATCAAAGGCCTCATGCAAAGGCTCAGCGGGCGTTTTCCAAAAGGCATCTTCTTCGGCAGAGTGACCATCATCTGCCGTTTTAGCATATCTGAGAATGTAAGGTGAAAGATCGTGGGTCAAACCCATCTTAAGAATGTCGAGAATTCCCACGCCCGCTTCAACCCGGTGGCGATCGATAAATGAGAAGTACACGAGATCGAGATTTTTCCAGGCCAGGCGATCGGGGAACTTCCCTTCATCAAAGGCGCGCTCTTGTTGCTCGCAGGTACGACGAACAAAATCCAACATCAAAGATTTACGTTCTTCGAAAAGCTTTTGCCCTTCGGCTTCTTTGACATCTGCATTGGTGAGAGCTTCACAACGTGAACGACTCTCTTCCAGCGTGACCGCATTTGCGTTCAACCCGAGGAAGAGAAAAGTCCACAGCCACTTCATTACGTGCGAGCTCCACGATAGTCCATCACTTCGCGGTTACCGATGTAACTGTAACCGAGGAAGATCAATACAAAAGCCGCATGGATCGGCCAACCGAGTTCGGCAAATCCATCGTACTGTCGAAAGAATCCCCAAGCGAAAGTTACGGCGGTGCCACCATGGATACAAATCCACATCACCATATGAATGAGTGTTTCTCTTTCTGTGCAGCGAGGAAGATGCCAGTGAAGTTCATCAAGGAACTCATGCAAGGTGCGTGTCACCCAGCAGCCCAAGAACAAAAACAAGGCCTGTCCTGGCCACCAGGCCATGAGCAACAAAGACAACATCAAGCCATAGCTTGAATAAAGAATCATCCGGTGAGTGCGCAACTCTCCGTCGGTAATATCTTTCTTCCAGATCGCTAGGTGTGTTTTGTGGTCGAGATACCAGAAGACACCGAAGAAGAAACCGAAGAACAACATGCCGTAAGCAAAGTGCTGAGGAGGAATCGCTTCAAGCCATGACATAAAAAACCATCCTAGAAATAAAGATCAACCCGCAAGTTGCGAGATTCATATATTGAGTTGCATAGTGACCAGGATCACCCCAGCGCAGCCATTCGAGATTCACCGCACGCCAAACCAGCACGGCCATCCAAGCCATTCCCCACGGAACTGGGCAGATCAGTAGCAAGACACCACTGAGAATATTGAGCGTGTGCAAAAGCGCATAAGTGGTGCGCTCACCAAAAACCAGCGGCAAGGTTCTCGTTCCACTGACACGATCTTCTTCGAGATCATCTAAATCACGCAACACACTGCCGGCCATGACTTGCAAAGCGACAAAGCCCGCGACGATATGAACATAAGGTGATGACGATGTGTCGCCCGCACCTAAGTACACTAGCATCGCCCAGCCCACACCAATCCACGCACTCTTGATTCCTGTGAGTGACTTCAAGCGGAATGTTCCGTTGCTTGTAGCGAAGGGATAAGAATACGAAAGCCCAAGAAACAAAATCGTAAAGAAGCACAAGAGAGTGAGCGGCCCTTGGCGCAACCATGACAGAGCGAGACCCGAAATAAGCAACGGCAGAAGTTTAAGTCCTGCGCGCGACTTCAGTGCATCCCATGGATGAAGTTCATCGGTGAGTGAATCCATGCCGTAGACAAAACCCACCAGAGAAAAAGTAATCCACACCACGGACCAGCTAGCGATGAGATCCACATTCACCAAGCTAAAACCTGTCAGGACGATGGCCACAGCGGCGGCGACTAAGATCCAAATGGACTTACGTCTCCAGAGGAGAAAATGTGATGCCAGCATGGGGACTTCCTTTGAGCTTTTATTCTATCGCTCTGGGGCGGAGCGCAGGAAGGATTTATTTAGTTTTAACTCATCTAAAGCGTCGGAATCAGGTACTTTTTGCACCTCCTGCTTTTACACGGGTAGCTTGTGTCTCACAGGGGATTTGGGTAACCTCACCCGCCAGTTCCATTCATAGGAGACCCCCATGTTTTTGAAGCATTTCACTCTCGCTGCCCTCGTGGCGATCGTCTCGGGCCAGGCTTTTGCCTTGAACGAAGGTTTGCGCTACCACCTCAAATCCATGGAGCACGGCAAAGCCGCCGCTTACCGTTTTGATGGAAGCTTGCGCCTCACTCAAGATGGCTTCTTCCAACAAAAACTTAGTCACGATGATCCAGGGTCGGCGACATTCGGTCAGCGCTTCTTCATCGATTCGAAATACGCCACGGCCGGTGAGACAGCTCCGGTTTTCTACATCATCTGCGGTGAATGGAATTGCGACGGCACAGGTTCATACTCATCAGTTGAACGTCTTGCGAAAGAAGTGGGCGCGCACTTGGTTGCTCTTGAGCACCGTTACTACGGCGAGAGTCTTCCCTTCCGCAAACTCACCACTGAGCGTCTCTCACACTTAAACCTTGATGCGGCCATTGCCGACTTGGCCGTGTTCCAGAAACACGCCATGGATAATTTGAATCTCAAAGGGAAATGGATCGCTTTCGGTGGTTCATACGCCGGCACACTCGCCGCGTTCTACCGTCTCAAGCACCCAGAGTTGGTGACTGGCGCCCTCGCTTCTTCTGCTCCTGTGTTGGTAAAAGCTGAATTCAGTGAATACGACGCTCACGTCGCCTCTGTGATCAACAAGAACACCTGCGGTGATTTGGTTCGTGAAGCTGTGGCGGGAATTGAGTCTCGCATGGTGACTCGCGAAGGCACACTCGCTGTGAAAGCTCTCTTCAACTCATCTGAAGTAAAAAATGACGACGACTTCTTGTACGTCGTAGCTGACATGCTCGCTGCTGCTGTTCAGTACGGTAGACACACAAAATTCTGTAACGACCTTGCCGCCAATCCAGATCGCGTGGCCGGTTACGCTCGTGCCGGTATCAATGTCTTGAATTCAATGGGAACAACTCCACTTGAAATTTCTATGCAAGCAGCTGAAGAGCAGAATATCACTCCAGCAAGTTACTTCCGTCAGTGGATGTGGCAGAGCTGCCTAGAGTTCGGTTGGTTCCAAGTGGCCAACGGCACAGGTGTCGATACTTCACGCTCAAGCCGCATCGATCTTCCGTACCACGATCGCGTTTGTGAGCGTCTCTATGGCCAAGGCACAACGGCCGATGGTTCTTTGAACGCTACTTGGTACGCTCCGCTCTTTAGCCCGAGCACAAGCAACATCATCTTCACTAACGGTTCGAACGATCCGTGGTTGCGTCTCTCAGTGGTTCCAGGTGTACAAGCACCGAACCTTGATCTCTTGATGATTGACGGCGCTGCTCACTGCAACGATCTCAACGCGCTCTCGGCACTTCCGAACGTTCAAGCAGCACAAGTTCGTTTCGGCGAAATTATTAAGGGCTGGTTGCTGTAGGAGTTGCACCTAACCATGTGTCCGGCTGATCACAGTAGGCCGGACGCGTGGAACATGGGTTCGGTCCTGCGATCCCATCCATCGACGATCTCACACTAAAGCGCGCACATTCATTGTATCTCTTAACAACATCAGACGTGCTGGCGATATGGCATGGCCCATTGATCACACGAGCGAAGTGCGCCGGATGAAGCATGGAGCGTCCCATCGGGCGATTGCGATAGTGGATCGTCGTTCCACTGATCCGAAACTGTCCCGGTGGCGTGGCGAAGTCCGTGGGTGCTTGACGTGTCTCAAATTCCGGACACGCATAAACTTTCCGCTGCGGCGATGTGATGGCGACCGCCTCGGGACGCAGGTTATTTAAATATTCCAGACAGGTGGTATTGGTACTCGAACAGCGACAGCTCAGCCGCGTCTTCATGGCCTTGCGAATGTCTGAATTGGGCGCGAGCGAAGGAATGAGGAACGAGTCGACGACGATAGCGTTTGGTTCGTTCGTGATAAGATTGCTAAAGGGAGCGTCTGAGCTCAGAGGGAGCGGAGAAAATCCCACGTTCATCTCTTCACAGAAAAGCTCCTTGGGGTCGGGCCCGTTCTCCGACATGCCAAGATCTGTGCGAGGAAAGTTGCCGATCTTGTAGTGCTTCTTGCGCATGGCCACCTCGCGCACGACAGGGTCCGCATGACGAAGATAGGCGAGTTCCGGCGCCTCCGGCGATAATTCACAACGCCCCACTTCGCCGACGGAGTCGTCGAAAGCGATGTCCATTCCTTGACCCATGAGCGAGTCGCCGGGACCGAGCGCGCGGCACTGACTCGCATTCTGATCTCCGCCGCCTTCGCGGTATTCGTCGCAGAGACCCGCGAAGTGAAGAAGCTCGTGAAGGACGGTGTCGCAGTTAAAGTCCGATGCATAGAGCTGGGCATTCCCGCGAACGCGTGGTTGTGTAACAGTAATCGGGATTCGAGGTGGCCTGATCGAGCCCATCTGATTGGCCTGCTCGGGCGTGACGGCGATGAGGCTGAGCTGCTCACCATTCGGTCCCCGCAACCCTGGCCTTGCAGCATCAAGACAACTGCGCACGCGGTTCATCATCGCAGCGGAGGTCACAGTGGCCGAAGCATCGGCGGTGAAGTCGAGCTGGAACATCATCTCGTAGCGTTGATTGCCGAGGTATTTCAGCGTCCCCTTGTGATCCGCAGGTAAATTGTGATCGGCCATGTCGAGCTGGCTCGACGATACCTGCTCCTGGCCCAAGGCTTCGCGAATCTTGTCACCACGTGTGACGTTGAAGACACGTACGTCTCCTGGTTCTCTCAGTGGGTTACAACGATTGATCCGCTCGATCTCTGAGATCCACGACGTCACATCGATGTCATAGTTAGACGTGCACATGGAGGGAACGAGGGCCATCGCATGTGAGACCAACAACAGAAGAATGATCATCATCTACCTCGGCACAGTCACAGGATCGCCGCCAAGATAAGTGCGAGGATCGCGGCATTCGGCGGGCACATTCGCACAGTTGCCATTCAGCCCATCCGGCTCTGAGTGTCTGTAAGCATAGCGAGCACACACGTCATACCAATTTTTGCTGTCCTGGCTCCGGCATGAACCACGCAAGAGGCGACTGAAATGCGCAGGATGGAGAAGACTTTTTCCAGAGGGACGATTTCTAATCACAACTCGGCCATTAGCACGGTCATCAAGAATTCCAGGGGCCATGGCGATCACCGGTGGAACCGATTCACTGATTCCATAAGGACAGCGATAGGACTTGTTAGCAGAATTATAGAGTTCAGTAGCGGCCGTTCTTAGATTGGCGATCGCTGAAGAACAATCAGCATTGTTGGCGGGACACTGACAGTTCAAACGATATAAGAGTGGCTCTCCTGTAGGATTTGCAATGTTGGGTGATGGATAGTGCATACTCCAACCGCGCTGAATATCCGTGAAGCGCGCGCTATGATCTACAATCAGCGGATTTGCACTCGTGGGTGTAATGTTGTTATGCAGACACCAGCCAGCATCAAAAACGGGTTTGTGGGCTGTCTCATTTGAAAGCGCCTGAGCACTCTTTGCCATGGCGATCTCAACGTAGCCACGTGGAATTGTCCGCCAGGCCGAGCCTTCAGGAAAACGACATTCTCTCGTTGCGCCTACAGTCTCATCATAAACTTGGATCATTTCCTGGCTCATGATTGAACCGCTGGGAACGATGGCGCGACAACTGGACGCGTTCACAATCTCAGTTGCATTTGTCTCAGCGTATTCATCACACAATCCCGCATGATGCAAAAACTCATGAACGATTGTGGCGCAGTCGAACGTGGCTGCAAAATTCGTGGCATTGCCACGACCAGAAGGAATCACGTTGATGGCAATGAGAGGCGCAACAGGATTGGTTCCTCCACTCACTGGTCTCAGTTTCATGCGAAGCTTATTATCACCAGGGCCTGCCATCGCAGCAGAAGCCTGCGCAAAACAAGCTTCCGTTCGCTGACGCATTTGAACTGCTTGCGCTTCCGTTACGCCTGCTGTGGCAGTGAAACTAGCATTGAATTCGATCTCCCACTGCTTCTCACTTGGGTGACGAAGCACGTAGCGAGTGTCGTTAGGTATTTTGTTTTCGGTATTTCCGCGCTGATCATGTTTTATCGACGCGCCTACAGCAGGAGGATTACACGCAGCAATTTGGGCGATCTGATCTAACGCAAGGTTGGTCGAATCCCCAAAAGATTCGCGAAGCGGATCAATACAATCCACGCAGATGTCTTGGGCATGGCCCAGACTAAGGAAGAACCAGAATAGAATCATCATAGGGATAACCCCTCCCCAGATTTAGGATACCCCGGAAGCGAATACCTATCCCTCAAAGGCAAAAAACTCCCCAACTAAATTGGTCTGTTTTGACACAGACACACGTAAGACAAGAGAATTCTAGGCCGGACTAAAACGAAGTTGCCGCTTATGCTGTTCTCAATTTTACCAAAGGAGACTCCTCTATGCGTTATCTCATCATGGCCCTCATCACACTGAGCTCGGCTGCTTTTGCAAAAATCGAGACGAAGGTCATCGAATACAAGGAAGGCAACACCACCCTCGAAGGCTACCTGGCTTACGACACAAAGTTTAAAGGCCCGCGCCCTGGCGTGTTGGTTGTTCACGAATGGATGGGCCTCGATGGCTACGCCAAATCGCGTGCTGAACAACTCGCAAAATTAGGTTACGTCGCGTTCGCTGCTGATATTTTTGGCAAAGGTGTTCGTCCAACAACGATGGAAGACGCTGCAAAGACTTCAGGCAGCTACAAAGCGAATCCAGAATTATGGCGCGCCCGTGCTGTCGCAGGTCTAGAAACGTTGAAAGCGCAGAAGAATGTGGATGGCAAAAAAATCGCTGCTATCGGTTACTGCTTCGGTGGATCAACCGTTTTAGAATTCGCTCGCGCTGGAACTGAGCTTAATGGTGTGGTGAGCTTCCACGGCAACTTCGCGACTAAACTTCCAGTGAAAGGTCCGGGCATTGTGAAAACGAAAGTTCTCGTTCTCCACGGCGCCAATGACCCCTTCGTCAAAGAAGACGAATACGAAGACTTCATCGAAGAAATGCAGAAGAGCAAAGCTGATTGGCAGATGATCAGCTACGGTAATGCTGTTCACAAATTCTCAAACCCAGAAGCCGGCAATGATCCCTCAAAAGGTTTTGCTTACGACAAGTCAGCTGATGAGCGTTCGTGGGCGGCCATGCAGGCCTTCTTCAAAGAAATTTTCTAGTTATTTAATTTTCGGAGAGGTCTTCGATGTGGAGACCTCTTCGACAATAATCTTTCCGTCACTCGAACTAAACACCACATTCAAACCCGCAAAATCCAATCCAAATTTTACATCTGGCTTGGCGACTCTTGGGCGTGGATCAAGACTGAGCACTTGTTCAATCGCCAGTTTATGAACACCAGCATCCGCCTTCCACACCACTTCCAACTTGGCTGGCCGCAAACTGTCTGACCAATGAAAAGATGGGCCGGAGGGAACATCGTAAGAAGCCACGTAGGGCTTCAGATCAAGGATGGGTGTTCCGTCGACGAAGTCATGACCCGAAACATGAATACGCGCAACACCCGGTGCAATTTCAATCTTCTCAATTTTGACCAACGAAAGGCCCAGTGGATTTGGACGGTGGGGTGAGCGTGTCGCAAAAACCCCCACGCGCTTTTCTCCGCCCAACACCGGCGGCCGAACGGTGCCGCCTTTAAAAGCTTCACTTAAATGAAACTGAAAAATGACCCAAAGGTGTGAGCACTCCTCGAGGCCCTTAAGGCAGGTCTCATGGGACCAGTCACCGCTCAGCTCCAAAATCGCCCGCAGGGCCGGCGCAAGACCCGGCTGCTTCGGGACCCCAAATTTCTCTCCAAATTCAGAGTGAATTTGACCTATGGCACCTAGCATAAGTTGCTGATTTTTCATTATTGTAACTTCCTCATAAGCTTCATCGTAAGAATGATAACAGAATACAGCCCAATGGAGAAAATATGGTCGAGGCCCTGCTGGCAAAACAACTCATTCCAGACGCTGTTATCCGTTGGGGTATTCGTCGCTTATTGCGCGAGCGTTTGAAAGAAATTGAACCGATGAAATCGCAAGAGGCCCAGCGCGCTTTTGTTGAAAAACTGCGCCAGGGTCCGATTGCTGTGCAGACACGCGACGCTAATGAGCAACACTATGAAGTCCCGACAGAATTTTATCTCAAGGCCCTCGGCCCTCATTTAAAATATTCCTGCGGCTATTGGGAAAATGGTGACGATCTCCCAGCATCAGAGAAGCGAATGCTCGCCCTCACCTGTGAACGTGCGGGACTCGTTGATGGCATGGACATTCTTGAGCTCGGTTGTGGTTGGGGCTCACTCTCACTTTGGATGGCGGCAAAATATCCGAAAGCAAAAATCACGGGTGTAAGCAACTCGGCAACACAACGTGAACATATCATGACTGAAGCCAAAAAGCGTGGTCTCACCAATTTGCAAATCATCACCGCCGACATGAACGAGTTTCAGGCCAGCGGCGTCTATGATCGTGTCGTTTCTGTAGAAATGTTCGAGCACATGCGCAACTGGCACATGCTACTGACGAAAGTCAGCGGCTGGCTCAAGCCTGAGGGAAAACTTTTCGTCCATATCTTCGTTCACCAGACCACACCTTACCTCTTTGAAGTCAAAGACGCCTCCGACTGGATGTCGCGCTACTTCTTCTCCGGTGGAATGATGCCAAGCCTGGATTTGTTTAAAAAATTCAATGAGCACTTCCAAGTCGCCCAGCAATGGAAAGTGAATGGCAACCATTACGCCAAAACATCTGAAGCCTGGTTGGTGGAAACAGATCGTCACGCCCAATATTTGCTGCCGATTTTTGAAAAGCACTATGGGGCCGGTGAAGGTCGCAAGTGGTTGGAGTGGTGGCGCATCTTCTTCATGTCTTGTGCTGAACTTTTCAAATTTAATAACGGCGATGAGTGGTTCGTAGGTCATTATCTCTTGGAGAGGAAATGAGAAAACGTCTCGCGATTGTTGGAACAGGGATGGCCGGCATGTCGGCAGCCTATTTCTTGCAAAATGATTATGACGTCACTGTTTTTGAAAAAAACAGCTATGTGGGTGGCCACACCAACACAGTTTACGTGAACGAAGATGGCAAAAGCCTTCCCATTGATACGGGCTTCATGGTGTTTAATGAAATCACCTACCCGCTGATGTGCCGACTCTTTAAGAAACTCTCCGTGCCTTACCACGACACGGACATGTCGTTTACCATCTATGACCGTGAGCGCTCGTTCGAATACAATGGCAGTTCTTTCGCCGATATCTTCTCACAGAAAAAAAATGCCTTGAGTCCTCGTTTCTGGCGCATGCTCATCGATATCATGCGCTTTGGTAAAGGCGTGCCTCGCTACCTTAACGATGCCGGTTACCTCGACATCTCGTTAGGTGACCTGATCACCAAAGAAAAGCTCGGCGCCGGCTTTACTCACGACTATCTCTTACCCATGACCGCCGCCGTCTGGTCTACGCCTCATCATGAAATGCTCCGCTTCCCGGCACGCTCCATGGTGCGTTTTTTGCAGAACCACGGACTCACAGGGATCGATACACAACATCAGTGGAAAACGGTGCAAGGTGGTTCTGAAACTTATAAAAAGAAATTGATCGCCAGCTTTGCTGATAAAATTCGCACAGACAAGGCCGTGCAGAGTGCCCATCGGTCAGGGGAAAAAGCCGTACTCAATTTCAAAGACGGCACTCAAGAAACCTTTGACGTGGTGGTCTTCGCCAGTCACGCAGATGAGACCCGTGAGTTTATCACAGACCTCACCCAGCAAGAACGCGAGATCCTCGCGCCCTTTCATTACCAAAAAAATGAAACCTGGCTGCACACCGACGAGTCCGTCATGCCAAAGTTAAAAAGTAACTGGTCCGCGTGGAACCAGGTGCACCGTGAGGGCGAGCGTTTCACGGTCTACTACATGAACAAGTTGCAGCCGATCTCGAAGAATAAAAACTATTTTGTGAATATCAACGGAAACCGGTTTGTAGATGAGTCGAAGGTATTGAAGAAAATCACTTACCATCATCCTGTTTTTAATCTCGCTACAGAAAAATCTCAGGCCCGTATCCCGGAACTCAACGCACTCCCGAGTCCTTACCGCTTCTGCGGCGCTTGGTATCGCTACGGGTTCCATGAAGATGCACTGATGTCCAGTGTTGAGCTTTGCCAGAGTATGCTGGGACGAGACGTGCTATGAACAGCGGTATTTATCTCGGAACTATTGCCCATGTCCGGCGTGCGGTGACTGATTACAAGTTCCAAAGCCGTATGCCATGGTGGCTCCTTGATCTAGATGAAGTCGAGCAGCTCTCAAAAAAATTTTGGGGATTGAGTCGAGGTAACTTCTCTCTGTTTTCCTTTCGTGACCATGACCACATCAATCTCGGTCATAAAACGGCCAAAGAAAACATTCTTGCTTGGGCCCAGCAGAATGGCGTGAATGAGCCCATAACTAAGGTGCTTCTCCTCACCAATTTACGTACATGGGGCTATGTCTTTAATCCCGTCTCTTTTTATTTCCTTCAGGGGACAACCCAGCGATGGGTGGTGACCGAAGTCGGAAACACGTTCTGGGAGCAAAAACCAACGCTGCTAGGGCCATTTACTGGCGACAAGATTGTTCAGCAAATTCCGAAGCTCTTTTACATCTCGCCCTTTCTCTCTCTCGAAAATCGCCTCACGCTGGATGTGAGCTGGCCGAGCGAGAAGATTCGTATTCATATTGATGACCGCTCTCCACAGGATGAGAGCGAACTGATCGCGGTGTTTACGGGCGAAAGAAAAGAAATTACACAGTCCGCGATCTTGAAGCTCGCGGTGGGATTCCCCTTTTTGTGCTTTGGTGTCATGGCGGCCATTCATTGGCACGCATTGAAGCTCTGGCTCAAGGGTGTTCCGTTTTTTAGTAAGAATGATCGCAGGGATCTTCAACAGGGAGTTTTTGTATGGAAATCGCGAAAATTTGTGAAGCGCTAGTTCCTCCCTCCATGGTGCGATCGACTGTTGAAGAAGTGCTGTCGCGAATCAAGCACGGGGCCTTAGTTATTAAGCACAGTGATGGATCAGAGGTGCGCTATGGCGATACTTCCACGCCACTGCGGATTGAAATTACCGATGATCGTTTCTATCTCCATTGTTTGCTGTTCGGAGATATTGGCTTTGGTGAGGCCTACACCGATGGCTGGTGGACGACGCCCGACCTTGCGGCCACGCTCAAACTTCTCATCGATAACGCGAAAGAAATGGGTGGAATGTCAGGCTCTGATAAAAAAGCCGGCAATCTCTTAAAGCTCGTCAACAAGGGAGCTCAGCTCTTGCGGGCGAACACGATCGCGGGCTCACGCAAAAACATCCAAGAGCACTACGACTTATCCAATGACTTTTATTCGCTCTGGCTCGACTCGACCATGACGTACTCAAGCGCGCTGTGGAACGAGCCCAACATGACGCTTGAGCAAGCACAGAAGGCAAAATGGCGCTCACTCGCCGAAAGCCTCGAACTCAAAAAAGACGATGAGTTACTTGAAATCGGGACGGGCTGGGGCGGCTTCGCCTGCTTCGCCGTCAAAGAGTACGGCTGCAAAGTAACCACATTCACAATCTCTGCTGAACAACACAAATACGCAGCGGAGCTTTTCAAACGCGAAGGTGTCGCCGATCGCATCACTCTTCATTTGCAAGACTACCGAAAGATCGAAGGCACCTTTGATAAAATTGTTTCCATCGAAATGATGGAGGCCATCGGCCATGATTTCCTACCGGTTTTTTTCCGGGTCATTCAAGAGAAGTTACGTCCTGAAGGCCTGATGAGTTTCCAAGTCATCACGACGCCCGATTCGCGCTATCACGAGTATCGCAAAGGGGTCGATTGGATTCAAAAACACATTTTTCCAGGCGGTCTCTTGCCGAGTGTTGGGCATCTCCATGAGGTCATTAATAAAGTGACGGACATGCATCTTCTCAAGTTCCTCGACATGGGAACTCACTACGCCAAAACTCTCAACGTATGGGATAAGAACTTTCAATTGGTGAAAGACAAAGTCACTGAGCTTGGTTTCGACGAACGCTTTCAGCGCAAGTGGCACTACTACCTCAAGTACTGTGAAGCGGCCTTCATTACTCGCAACATCTCAGTGGTGCAAGTGACTCTTACGCGTCCGAATAATCTGAAACTGGCAAACGGGGCTTTGTGAAAGGGATGAGGCGTGGGACGCGCGAGGCGTACTCGCGATAGTCAGAGCGCTTCATATATTTTTTCTCGATCAACGGAATGCCCGTGACCTTGAAGAGACTGTAGCAAATGGTGAGTGGGCCCACGATGGTCCACGCGGTCCAGAAACCAAAGATATAAATATAAACACCCCACCAAACCAGCATTTCACCGAGGTAGTTAGGAAAGCGGCAATAGACCCACGGGCCAGTCATGCAAAGCTTGCCCTTGTTCGCAGGATCTTTTTTAAAGCGCTCGAGATGCGCATCGGCCCAAGCTTCAAACCCAAGACCAACAGCGAAAATCGCCAGACCCAAAATTTGCTTCATGCCAAAACGTTCAATATCGCCCGACATCCCCAGCTGCACCGGCAAAGATACAACAAACATCGCTGCACCTTGAGCGAGGAAAACTTTCTTGTAGGCCTCTTTGAGGTAATTTGCCCCCCATTGATCGCGCATCGCTTGATAACGAGGGTCTTCACCTTTACCCATGGAGCGCGTTGAAATATGCCAGGCCAAGCGCAAACCCCAAGCACTGATCATCACCAACAGCAAAAGCTTAGGGCCGGTGTGGTAATTCTGCAGGTAGCCGACGATGGCGACCATGACAAAGCCCAATCCCCAAGCGATATCCATAACTGCGAGTTTGTCTTTCTTCCAAGCGATCCAAAAGAAGCCGTGAATAAAGACCAAAATACTCAAGATAATAAACAACATGAAAGCCCACCTGAGGAGATGATTATGCCTATGATTTTAGCACTTCTTCTAACTCTCTCATCAACTTTCGCTCTAGCACAGGAGAAAGCTATGACCTACGCCGATCGTGCCCGTGATGCCTTCACCCGTTTGGACATCAACAACCTGCAGGTGGTGGATGAGTTCTACGACACTAACGTGGAATTCCATGACCCCATCACCCAGCTGAAGGGCAAAGAGAACATGCGCGCTTACTACCGCAAGATGTACAAGGACCTGAAGTCCATCAAGTTCGAATACCAAGAAGCGATCGAAAGCGATAAGACAGTCGTACTGATCTGGACCATGACCTACGCCACGGACAAACTCAACGGCGGTGAACCGATTGTTGTGAAGGGTAATTCACATATCAAGTTTGGCGGCAGCGAAAACAAAGTCATCTATCACCGCGATTACCTCGACGTAGGGGCCATGGTGTATGAGCATGTGCCTGTCTTGGGCTGGGGCGTGCGCAAGATTAAATCAGCACTAGGCGAACACTGATGCTCCCGCAATCTCTCATCGATCAGATCCTTCCCTACTATCGCGCCCAAGATCCAGGCCATGACTGGGCCCACATCATGCGCGTAGTGAAGACGGCCAAGGCGCTAGCGACTGAAGAGAAAGCCGATCTCGCCGTGGTGATTCCTGCGGCCTATTTGCATGACATCGTGAACATTCCCAAGAACCATCCCGATCGCGCGCGCGCTTCAGAACTTGCCGCCGATAAGGCCATCAAGCTCTTGAGCGAACACGGTTACGATGAGTCGAAGTTTCCAGCGATCCGCACTGCCATCATTGAGCATTCATTCTCTCGTGGACTCACGCCGAGTTCCATTGAAGCCGCCTGTGTGCAAGACGCTGATCGCTTAGATGCCATCGGTGCCATTGGCGTGCTTCGCTGTGCGGCCGTGAATGTAGAAATGAAGACTGCGTTTTACGATCCTGAAGATCCCTTCGCCTCAAGACGACCGCTGGATGATAGAGCATGGATGGTGGATCACTATTATGTGAAACTTCTCAAGCTGGCAGAGACCATGCAAACAGCAGCCGCAAAAAATGAAGGAAAGAAACGCGTGGAGTTTATGAAAGGATTCCTGGAGCAGCTGCGCTCTGAGGTTTAACCTTTTCGGTTTTCCTCAGAGACGATCTCGTTCATATGCCAGAAGTCCCAGGCCCAACCGAACGTGAGCAATCCACCAGTGCACAGCCACAAGAGGCCAGTCCAGATGCGGCCCATGTAGAAACGGTGAAGACCAAGGTAGCCAAAGAAAGTAAGAAGAATCCAAGCGATGTTGTAGTTATAGCGACCTGAAACATATTTAATGTCTGCGTCTTCTTCCATACCCGGAATCAAAAACGCATCGATCAACCAACCCACTCCGAGCATCCCAAAAGTCGCCATCCACAAGAGGCCGGTCCACTTCTTACCGAAGTAAAAGCGGTGCGACCCGGTGAATCCAAAGACCCACAAAAGGTAACCGGCAATAAGACTATGACCTGCAGCTGGAAAGGCGGATTTGTTCATGCTAACACTTTCTCGACTGATTCACCTTTTGACAAGGACCCCGTATGTGGCAACCTGATCCTGATTTACGGCGCAGCGCTTTGGGGCTGATCGAAGGCGAGAAAAACCTCGTCGCCAATCTCGCCAACCTGGCGGCCGTCATTTACCACTCCATGCCAGGCCTTAACTGGGCCGGATTCTACATGTGGGATCACAAACACAACGAGCTCGTTCTTGGTCCCTTCCAAGGTAAGCCGGCTTGTTTGCGCATCAAAAGTACTCGTGGTGTATGTGGAGCTGCCTACACAACTCAAAAAACTCAGCGCATCGATGACGTCCACGCCTTTCCAGGTCATATCGCCTGCGATGCGGCCTCACGTTCGGAGCTTGTCATTCCCTTAATGTGGGAAGGAACATGTGTAGGAGTCCTCGACCTCGATTCGCCTGAACTGGCCCGCTTCTCAAAAGAAGAAGCTCTTTTTCTGGAAAACTTGGTGGATGAGATCTGGCCGCTGGTTTGGAAAAATAGGGAGTAACAATGCCTTTTGAATATTCGATGCTCGCACTGATGACGCTGTTTTTTCTTTTTGCTTGGCTGCCAGGGAGCATGGGGAAACTTCGCTCTTACGGAATGCGGTGGGTGGCCTCCAACAGAGAACCCGTTAAAGACAAAGAACTTCTTCCTTGGGCAGGACGAGTTGATCGCGCCTTTAACAATCTCAAAGACAACTACCCTGGGTTTGCTGTTGTCATTATCTTGCTTGGTACCACGGGACGTTTTGATGAGAGCACGAGCATCGCTGCGGCCCTCTACGTCCTCATGCGCTTATGTCACTTTGCGTTTTATTGGTATGGATCTGTGAATGGGCGCGCACTCAGTTACATCGTAGCTCTCGGCGCGAATGTCTTTTTGCTGATTAAGGCTTTCTAAAAAAGAAAGGGCCCCGAAGGGCCCTTTTAGCTATGGTTTTCCGAGAGTCGCACGGTCTGGGATAATGAATTCTTGTTCTGAAAGGTCTGCGATCGACTCGATGGCGTAGAGAAGCATCGAGAGTTTTGGAATCACCAAGTTCTTAAAGTCTGGGCCCGC
>JBEIPE010000347.1:0-2912 GCA_040377215.1 Halobacteriovoraceae bacterium | reverse complement strand
GATAAAGTGAAACTTCTCGACGTCAGTATGACGGGCCTTGGCTTTACCACGCAAGCTCGCATCGCCGTCGGTGAAACCGTTCGCTGCGCGATTCAATTCAAACGCTTCCGTCACGAGTTCAACGTCACTATTGTACGTGCATTCAATGCTAAAAGTGCCTCTGAAGAAGGCCTCATGAACTACGGTGCGGAACTCGACAAAGAAGAGTTCCCGCCGATGAAACGTTTCATCGAACAATACATCAACAGCCTGCCACCAGAGCGTTTGAAAGACAGCTTGATTTCCCTCGCCCTCACCGAGCGCTTCTCTTCTGCGGAAGAGGGCTTTGAAATGTTCTCGCTCTTGTTGTCTTTGTTCAAAGACATCACGCAGTTTGGTAACAAAGAAAAATTCATTGAGAACATGTTGGAAGAAATCACGCGCATCTTGACCGCTCAGCGAGCGACGATTTTCTTGATCAACCCTGATTCAAACGAACTCGAAGCTGTCGCCGCTTTGGGTATCCCGAAAGAGATGCTGAAGTTCGATTACCGTAAAGGCATCGCCGGCAGTGTATTCACCACAGGTGTATCACTCAATATCGATTGCAAGACAGACAAAGTGCGCTTCTCAGAAGAGATCGACAAAGTCACCGGCTTCCAAACGAAGTCGATCATCTGCGCGCCGATCCATAACCGCGAAGACAAGATCATTGGTGTCATCGAGATTTTGAACAAACGCAACGAAGACCGCTTCACAGCTGAAGACGAAAAAACGATGAAGGTTTTGACTCTCATCTGTTCTTCGGTGTTCCATAACTTCAATCCGATTTCTGAGAAATCGCTCATCCGCCGCTTCTCGACGCCGTACGATCGTGAACATGCGTGGATTGGTCGTTCACCTGTCACTGGTGATGTCCGTAAATCGATTGTGAAGTTGAAAGACATCGACAGTCCGTTGTTGATCACGGGTGAAGCCGGTAACGGTAAGCGCCTCCTCGGTCGTATCATTCACGTGGAAGGCAAGCGCGGCTTGCACCCGTACCACGAAGTGAATTGCCAAGGTGTGGATCCAGTCCAACTTGAAAAAGAAGTTTTCGAAAAGCTCGAGGCCTGTGCAGGCGGAACCGTGGTCTTTGGCGAAATCTGCCACATGCCGGTCGCGCTTCAACAGAAACTCTTCCACGCCTTGCGCGAGCGTCGTGTCGAGGGCAGTCAGATCAGTCTTGATGTGCGCGTGATTGCCACTTCATCCCACGATTTGAAAACCATGGTGGATGAAGGCCAGTTCAATCCAGATCTCTTGCATTACTTGGCCACGTCAGAAATTGCTGTCGAGCCGCTTCGTAAACGCAAACCAGACGTCGAAGATTTGGTGTCGTACTTCTTGCGCAAAGAATGTCGCAAACAGGGCCTCTTGTTGAAAGAGCTCTCACCAGAGCTCAAAGAAATGTTCAATCAGTACAACTGGCCCGGTAACGTGGCCGAGATGGAGCAGGCGATCGAGAAGGCCGTGCTGTATAACCCGAAGACCCATATCATTACTGAGCTAGGCACCAAAGCTACTCCAGTATTGGATATGAGCAAGCACGGGGGCTGCCAACTTGACCATATTCCTCATGCAGATGACTCAAGCATTGCTCTCAAAGACCGCGTTTGCCTTGTAGAGCGCGAAATGATCTTGGCCGAAATCAAGCGCCACAAGGGTAATAAGTCCAAAGCGGCGACCTCGATGGGGATTTCTCGTGAGGCCCTTCGTAAGAAGTTGATCATGTCAGACGAGATTATCGCGAATTTGAAAAACCCTGGTGCGGCACCTGCTGCCCCGGTGGTGGTCGACGAGTCGAAGAAGGCAGCTTAAGCCTATCTGGAATATCTTTAAAAGTCCGTTAAGATGGCATTATCTCTTGTGAGGATGCCATCTTGAAGGACCTTTTACCCTTCCTACAAAACCTACGTGCGCTGGACATGCTCGATGTCTTGGCCGTGAGTTTTATTGTCTATCGCATGCTCCTCATCGTGCAGGGGACGCGTGCCGTACAGATGCTCTTAGGCTTGGGTGCCATGGCGATGCTGTGGTGGGTGGCCGACATTTATGAATTGCACGCTTTGAGTTGGTTGCTGCAGTTATTCTTCGATTACCTTTTCATTTTGATCATCGTCCTTTTCCAAGACCAAATTAAAAGCGCCTTGGCGGCTTTCGGTGGTACCAAATTCTTAGGCAAGAACTCGAAGAGTAAGCTGGATCAACAAATCGAAGAAGTCGTGTCCGCTTGCCAGGCCCTCGCACGAGAACGCACCGGTGCTTTGATCGTGTTCGAGAAGAGCCACGGTCTTTTGAACTACTCTCTGACCGGAACGCGTCTGGATGCCCGTGTGCATTCGGATGTTCTCTACGCACTTTTTCAAACCCGTTCACCGTTGCATGATGGAGCGGTGATTATTTTTGATGGCAAAATTCAATCGGCCGGCTGTTTTCTTCCTCTCTCAAAGTCTGGCGATGTGGAACGTCACTTCGGGACACGTCACCGTGCTGCTCTCGGTGTCACGGAAGTCAGTGATGCCGTCGTTGTGGTGGTATCGGAAGAAACCGGTAAGGTCCAAATCTGCCATGAAGGTGTCTTCCAAGTCGCCGTGGACGAGAATGCTCTTCGCAAAGGTTTACGTCAGCGTTTGCTGCAATACGAGCGCGGCCAGCATGAAGCGCTAGGCGCTCACTCATGAAAATTAAAATCACCTCACGCAAGCATTCACTGAAAATCGTGGCGCTCTTTACGGGTGCTATTCTGTGGTTCTACGTTTTGAATGCCGCCCGTATTCGCATCGAAAAAGCTGTGACCTTGCAGTATGTGCTGCCGGATCATGCGGTCTTTGCCGCCAAACCCCCGCAAGAAGTGATTGTCACGCTAGAAGGCCCGCGCGCCTTTATGCGTC
>JBEIPE010000172.1:0-6295 GCA_040377215.1 Halobacteriovoraceae bacterium | reverse complement strand
CATCTAGCGGAGTGCCGTCAGCTTCAAAACGCTTGATCGCATCAAAATCTGCTTTAGACAGGCTGATGTCGCACATCATGCCCGCGAGCATGGTTTTTTGCACGATCAGTTGAGTCTTCCAAGGGAACTGGTCAATCAGCATGCCCGCTAAAAAATTGGTCACGTTGATTTTGAGAAATTCTTCGCTGCAATTATTCTTGAAGCGCTTCACGAAAGCATGCAGGCCAGGGGAGGTGTTCAGCAGTTCTTGGATTTTTCCATTTGCGGCTCTCATGACCTCGATGACTTCTTTGTTCACACCGTAGGTCTTGATGAAATCCCGCGCCAGCGTCATGGCGGTTTCTGAGACTTCGACTTTTTGCTCATCTGTCGTCGAGGGATCGTAGAAGGACTTGCTACTCAAGTTGTTTTGAAAGTGAGCAATCACACGAGAAAAGTCTTCTTCATGAAGATAGACGTGGATCACGCCCTTGGCCTTGAGCTTGTCTAGAATCTGGGTAAACGAATCCTTCGCGAAATTAAGCTTCACAAACTTTTCCGCGATTCGCACATGCACCTCGACACCCTGAAAAAGATCAGGGTGCTTGAGGAGATGAACAACGGGAATAGGAGTCAGTGAATCGAGCATCTAGATTCCAAACTCGAGTTGGACTCTCATGGTCCAATTCGCCTCGTAGGCGAGTTGAAACTGCGGAGACTTCTCCTGGTAGGTGAGGTCACTCTGGACTTTCACGACGTGCTTTCGGATGTAGCGAGAAAGACCCACAGTGTACTGGCGATTATCTTGCGTGAGCTCACGAATTTCTGGGGCGGTCCAAATAGAACTATAACGAACACTTGGTTCCCAATTGCTTTCAAACAGATAACCAGTCTGGACGTTAAAGCCTTCACCTTCAAAGAGGTAGAGGTCATTCGTCACGACCGGAGAGCCCGCAGTGCGCTTGGCGTATTCGGCGCTGAACGAGTAGCCGCGATGTTTATAAACAAGATCGACAAAGCGCGTTTCCATGGAACGAAACTCATCGTCAGGGAGGTCTTTGCCTAGCTGACCACCGGTGCGAGATGTTTTTTGGTTGGCAGAGGTCGCGGCACCGAGGCCAAGACGCGGCTCAGGTTCGCGGAAGAGATCGGCTTCAAAATTGTCACCATCGTCACTAAAGCTTCCGAGCGGATACCACTCAACCCGCGCCGTCGTTGCGAGAGAGGCATTATTGTTGGGTTGGTTTCGGCCCTCGCCATTTGAGACAGCGAGCTTGACCCAAAAAGGCATTGAGTCACCGAATTGCGAGACTTGCTGAAGACCAGCGTCACGATCGACGTTGAAAGTGGCATTGACTGACGAGCGATCCACAAATTGTTGGGCGCTGGAAGAAATGGTGCGCTGACGATTGCCGGGAAGCTTCGCGAGTCCAAACCAAACAGTGTGCTTGGGGTGCCAACGCCAGCCGGCGACGGCATCACGAAGAATGTTCGGTACCTGGGAGTTGTCCCAATCTTGATCACCACGGGTGAATGAGAGTTGTAGGCGATAGAGGAAATTTGGGTTGTGGGCAAAACCATCAAAACGCAAACGTGTGCGACGGACAGTGAACTCAGCCGTTTCAAGATCTGTGTCATCGGCGTCTTTCGTTACGGCCGTGAAACGTGTCTGCACGCGAAAACGCATTCTCATCATGAAGTCGTTTTCTTGGCGGAAGGTGATGCCCTCTTTGAACGTGAGCTGCATTTTTTCAGGAAGGAGGTCCTGAGACCACGCGAGACTAGAGAAGAAGAGAATGAGCAACATGAAGAACTCCTAAAGGTGGCTAAAATGTATCAGTAAGTTTGTTTCGCATAAACGTCGAGTGAAGGGTTTGCAAAGAAAACCCTGTGTGCGGCGCAATAAATCTACGTTAAAACTCTTCTCTCCTGAATATCGAAATGCTAGCGTTTTCTTTCCTCATTTTACGAACTTGAAGGATGACTATGCAGACGAAAATTCCTGAACCCATTCAGGGGCACAATTTTATTTCAGGGCGCTGGACGCCAGGCGCTGACGGCACGGTGGCAGTGAATTCACCGTACACGGGTAAGTCTATTGGTTCGGTGACTGTGCCTAACGCCAAGCAAATCGATGAGGCCATTAAGGCCGCTGATGCAGCTCAAAAAGATTGGGGCCGCACACCGATGAAAGAGCGCGCGAAAGTGCTGTTCAATTTCCGTAATATTCTTTTGCGCGACATCGATATGATTGCGCATGTGAAATCTTCTGAGTCCGGCAAAACCTTCGATGAAGGCAAAGCGGGTTTGATGAAGGGCATTGAAGTGCTTGAGTACGCGCTCTCCCTGCAAAACGCGGATCTCGGCGGCAAAGTCGAAGTCTCTCGTGGAGTCATGTGTGAGTACCGTCGCGAAGCTCTCGGTGTTGTCGCGAATATCACGCCGTTCAATTTCCCAGCGATGGTCCCGATGTGGACCATTCCTATTACGCTGGCTCTCGGTAATGCGTACGTCTGGAAGCCGTCAGATAAAACTCCGTTAACGGCGCTCAAAATTGCCGACGCTTTGAAAGAAGCGGGTTTGCCGGATGGATTGCTCACAGTTCTTCACGGTGGGGAAGCGACGGTGAATGGCATTATCGATCATCCGTTGGTGAAGGCCATTGGCTTCGTCGGTTCAACGAAAATTGCCAAGATCGTTTACACCCGTGCCACGGCCCTGGGCAAACGTGCTCTTTGCCTCGGTGGTGCTAAAAACCACATTATTCTTTTGCCGGATGCGAACCCGGAACTTTCAGGTGTGGGGATTTCAGACTCGTTCACCGGATGTGCCGGCCAGCGTTGTATGGCGGCTTCTGTGTTACTCGCGGTAGGCGATGTCTCCGCTCACATCAAAAAAATTACGGAACGCGCAGCGAGTTTGCAGTTGGGCAAAGACATGGGCGCGATCATCACAAAAGCTCAGGTTGAGTTCTTGCATGGTGCGATTGCTCGTGCGGAAGCAGCGGGTGCTCGTATTCTTGTCGACGGTCGTAAGGCGAAAGCCCCCGCCGGCTTCGAAGGTGGCAATTGGCTTGCTCCCACTGTCCTTGATCAAGTTCAGCCGGGTAGTGAAGCGGCCAAGATCGAACTCTTCGGCCCCATCATCTCTATCGTTCATGTGAAAGACCTCACCGAAGCTCTCGCGATTCAGGCCACCAGCGAATACGGCAACGCTTGCAGTGTGTTCACCTCAAACGGTGCGCTCGCTGAGCGCGTGACTCGTGAAGCACGTGCGGGCATGGTCGGTGTCAACGTCGGTGTGCCGGTGCCTCGTGAACCGTTCTCCTTCGGCGGGATCAATGCATCTAAGTTCGGTCATGGTGATATCACCGGTGTCCACTCGCTGGATTTCTGGAGTGACGTGAAGAAGATCACCAGCAAATGGGAAAAACAAAACGACTCCAACTGGATGTCTTAAGAGGATTTATGGACAACACACAAGATAAGCGCGCTGAGCACATTGTTCTCGCCACTCACCAAGGGTTGAAATACCCAGAAAGCTTGCCTCTCACATGGGGTGCCAAAGACCCTATGAAGCGTGGTGCGGTCGTCGCATCTCAGACCAATCCACGTGCCAGAAACGCGATAGGTTCTCACTCTGGTTCTTACGCCGTCTTCCGTGCGCTCTCTATCGCCAGTGGTCAGTACGCGCCGAACCATCGTCCGGATTTGAACAATACCTTCAGTCCTGTGAAGATCGGCCCTTACGAATCATGGTTTGATGAAACAAAAATGGTGTCGATCGATCCTTGGGGTCTCGATCCACAAAATAATTTCCAAGACCTTTTTGAGAAGGGCTACGACATCCGCCCCTCTATCGCCGTCACGCAAGCTCACTTGCAGATTCCTGAGATCCACGATGCTATTCGTGCAGGCCGCATGAAGCCTGACGGTAAAGTCGTCTTGGACAATATGGATATCAAAGTCACAAAAGTAGCGATCGAGCCGGTGTGGTTCCTGCCAGGAATGGCAAAGCGTTTAAAAATTGACGAAGGTTCCCTTCGCCGTATTCTTTTTACCGAATCAGGCGGCATGTACCCTGAGTTGATCACACGCCCGGATTTGAAAGTGTGGCTTCCACCTATCGGCTCTACCACTGTTTACATCTTCGGGAACGCTCAAGACTTGGCGAAGCCGGAAGTTGAACTCACGTGCCGTGTGCACGACGAATGCAACGGTTCAGACGTGTTTGGTTCCGACATCTGCACCTGCCGTCCGTACTTGATGTACGGAATTGAGCATGCTGCTCAGACCGCTCAGAAGGGTGGCGTGGGTCTCATTGCTTACTACCGTAAGGAAGGCCGTGCCCTCGGGGAAGTAACAAAATTCCTCGTGTACAACGCTCGTAAACGCCAAGTCGGCGGCGATTCAGCGGCCACATACTTCAAGCGCACTGAATGTGTCGCCGGAGTTGAAGATGCCCGCTTCCAAGAGTTCATGCCGGACATCTTGCATTTCTTTGGCATCAAGAAGATTCATAACCTTCACTCGATGAGCAACATGAAGCACGACGCGATTACCGCCAGCGGTATTCAAGTGGTGAACCGGATCTCGATTCCTGATTATTTGATTCCAAAAGACGCGCAAGTGGAAATGGAAGCGAAGAAGGCGGCCGGCTACTTTACAAAAGACGAAGTGAAGAAAGGCGAGGAACTCGCCAAGGTCAAAGGACGAGACATTGAGTAAGCTCGACTATTTGCTCTCTCCGCAGATCATTCGCGACGGAGCAAAAAAGATTCACGACGAAGCCGTCACTGGGAAAACGCACTTCCGTGTGCATCCTGAGCGCCTGGATTTCACGGTGGATTATGTTCTCGCGACCATCCGTCAGAACTATCCTGACTTGAAGATTCCGTATCATTCGCGCTGGGGGCACTTTCGTCCCGGTGGTGAAGACCGCTCTCGCTGGCTTGAAGCCAAGATCAAAGACTTAGACGCGATGGAGAAGGCACGGATCAAACTTGATCTCGTGATTCCTTCGGTGCTGTTGGATGCGGGCGCAGGCGCTGTGTGGAAGTTTCATGAAATTGAAACTCATCGCGACTACAACCGCTCGGAAGGGCTCGGTGTTGCGAGCTTTCATATGTTCATGCAGGGTGCTTTCTGTGGCGATCGCAAGAGCTTGAAGAGTGATGTCGACGGGCTTAAACACTTGATGGCCCATGACATTGAGAAAGGCTTTCAAGTTTCAGGCACCAACCCATTGGTGGGTGTTGAAGGCCGTGTGCGCTTGCTCAATAATTTGGGTGCAGCGATTGAAAACAACACTGTGATCTTCAAAGATGGTCGCCCAGGCAACATCATTGATTATCTCGTCGCTAAATACGGCAAGACCATTCCCGCCACGGCGCTTTTGCGTGCTGTGCTCGATGGTCTGGGTCCGATCTGGCCGGGACGCCAGACTTTTGAAGGAACCAATCTTGGCGATCTGTGGAACCACTCGCAGTACGGTCAGATTGCTTTCCATAAACTCTCTCAATGGATGACGTACTCATTAGTCGAGCCGATCGAAGAAGCCGGCATCAAAATCACAGGTGCGGAAGAGCTCACCGGTCTGGCCGAGTACCGCAATGGCGGATTGCTGCTTGATAGTGGCTTGATCAGTTTCCGCAACGCCAATGATGCCGCTAAAACCTGGGCGCCTGATAGTGATCTCATTATCGAATGGCGCGCGCTGACTGTTTATTTCTTAGATGTCATCGGTGCGCGTGTGCAGCAAGCACTGAATAAATCTCCCTCCGAATTTCCCCTCGCCAAAGTGTTGGAAGGCGGAACGTGGTGGGCTGGACGCAGAATCGCCGCCGAAAAGCGCGAAGGCGGCGGGCCTCCGTTGAATATTCAGAGTGACGGAACAGTTTTTTAAACGAGGATCTTATGAAAAACGTACATGTTGTTGATCACCCACTTTTGCGCCACAAACTCGGTTACCTGCGCGACAAGAACACGCACTCGGCCGAGTTCCGCGAACTCATGAAAGAGATCGGAAGAATCCTTGCCTATGAAGTCATGCGTGACTGGAAAGAGATGGAAACGGTGGGCATCGAAACGCCGATTGCTAAAGCTCAGGTCGAGCGCTTGAAGAATCCGCCAGTCGCTGTGTCTGTTATGCGCGCGGGTAATGGATTGCTCGATGCTGTTTTAAGCATGATTCCTGTGGCTAGCGCGGGCTTCATCGGCATCTACCGCGATAAATTCATTCACAACACTGTTGAGTACTACTTCAAGATGCCGGCCGATGTGAAAGGCCGCCAAATCTTGTTATGTGACCCGTTGAT
>JBEIPE010000229.1:0-4753 GCA_040377215.1 Halobacteriovoraceae bacterium | reverse complement strand
CCTTCCACCAAATAATCAAACTTACTGGCGGCCACAGTCTTTGTTCCTTTGAACATCAAGTGTTCAAGGAAATGACTCGCGCCGGTGATACCTTTGCGCTCATCTTTGCCGCCGACTTTGTAAAACGTGTAGAGGGAATAAACCGGCAAACGATCATCTTCCAGCACCAACACTTGCAGACCGTTGTCCAGTTTGAAACTTGTGACATCAAGCTTCAATGGGTCCGGCAAACTCTGTGAAGGAGTTGTAGTGCCTGATGAGCACCCGCCTAAGAGAATCGCTGAAAAAAGAAGAGGTATAAAACGCATGAAGAACCTTATGATAGGAGAATGAACACACTGACCATTTTAGGATCAGGTACAAGTACGGGAGTACCTATTTTAGGGTGCAACTGCCATATTTGCCAATCAACGAATCCTGCCAATAAGCGACTACGCACCTCGGTCTTCTTGTCGACAGCGCGCGGAAAAAACATTGTGGTGGATACATCCCCTGACCTACGCACACAGCTGCTGCGGGCACAGGTAAAACGCGTGGATGCAGCACTCATCACTCACGATCATGCGGATCACACTCATGGCATCGATGATCTACGACCATTTTGCTTTCATCAAAATCAATCGCTGCCGGTTCACTGTTCCCAAGAAACGGCCGCTTCACTTAGACGGAAGTTCGACTATATTTTTGCTCCGCCAGCAAGGCCGGTGATCGGGGGTGGGATTCCCCGCCTCCATCTTCAAGAATTCCAGCAAGGCCAGGCCCTCATTGCTGATGAAATTTTTACAATGTTCACCCTGCCCCACGGCTACGTTCAGTCGACGGGTTTCATGCACGGCAAGCTCGCCTACCTCACCGACTGCCACAGTATTCCACCCGCCGTTGCCGAACATTTGCGTCAGGCGGACCTTGAATGGTTGATCATCGACTGCGTAAAGCCTGAACCTCACGACACTCACATGGGTTATCAACAAACTCGTACTGCGTTGGAACAAATCCAACCCCGCCGCGCAGGGTTGATTCATATGGGCCATGAATGGGACCACGAAGTCTTGGCGGAGCGGCTGATGCAAGACGGTTTTCATGGGGCAGCGCCTCTAAAAGACGGGGACTTGATCAGGTATTCCTAACACACCCCCTGGCATCCAACCTGAACCTCCGGTAGTATGGCGCAAAGTATTTTACGTCCTCATTTGAAGGAGCCTCTCCATGAAAATTGCTATTCCTAAGGAAATTAAAAACAACGAAAACCGCATTGCGATCGTTCCAGGTGGCGTACGCCAGTTGGTTCTCGACGGTCACGAAGTCTACGTTCAAAAGAACGGCGGCATGGGCATCGGCATCTCTGATGAAGAATACATCAAGGCCGGCGCGAAAATTTTGAACACACTTGAAGAGTGTTTCGCGACTGGCGAAATGATCATCAAAGTAAAAGAGCCTCAGCCAAATGAGATCGCTCTCTTGAAGCCTCACCACATCCTTTACACTTACTTGCACCTTGCCGCTGACAAGCCACAAACCGAAGGTTTGATGAAGTCAGGCGCAACCTGCATCGCGTACGAAACCATTCAGCTTGAAGACAACAGTCTTCCACTCTTGGTTCCTATGTCTGAAGTAGCTGGTCGCATGTCGGTTCAAGTCGGCGCGACTGCTTTGCAACTTGATAAAGGCGGCAAAGGTATTCTTCTCGGCGGCGTACCGGGTGTTCGTCGTGCGAAAGTTACGATCATCGGTTGCGGCATCGCCGGTACCAACGCTGCACAAATGGCAGTGGGCATGGGCGCAGACGTGACGTTGATTGATCTTTCAACGAAGCGTTTGGCGGAACTCGATCAATTGTTCGAAAACAAAGTTCACACCATCTTCTCGAACGCCCAAAACATCGAAGAAGCTGTGATCAACTCTGACCTCGTGATCGGCGCGGTTTTGGTTCCGGGTGCAAAAGCTCCGAAACTCGTCACTCGCGACATGATCTCAAAAATGGGCAAAGGCTCAGTGGTTGTGGACATCGCGGTTGACCAAGGTGGCTGCATCGAAACTTGTAAGCCAACGACTCACGAAAACCCGACCTTCGTTGTTGATGGCGTCGTCCACTACTGCGTAGCTAACATGCCGGGCGCTGTGGCCCGCACGTCGACCTTCGCTTTGACCAACGTGACCCTTAAGTACGCCCGTATGATCGCTGGCATGGGTGTAGACAAGGCCATCATGAAGGACAAGCCATTGCGCCTCGGTGTGAACATCTACAAAGGGAAACTCGTGTACGAGCAAGTCGCTCGTGACCTGGACCTTCCTTACACTCCGCTCGCCCTCGATAAATATCTTTAGTCTTTTCCGGTCATGGCCTATCATTAAGCCATGACCGGTAAACCCCTTTACGACAAAATTCTGCTTGGTTTGAATGGTTTGGTGGCCCTGGCGGCCGCTGGGTTGGTTTTCTACGCCCACAACAACATCAAGCCCGTCCCTACTGATCAAAAAGCTGAAGAGGCTTCTTTAGAACAAACGGCTTTTGAAGAAAGTCAGATGAAGGCCTACGACTTCAAGTCGATGGTGGTGAATATCTATTCGGAAGGCACGCGTCTTCGTTACTTAGATGTTGAGTTAGGTGTGCTGCCGTTTAAAGAAGCCGACAAAGTGCTCATCAAAGAGCGCGAATATGTATTCAAGAATGCGCTGGTGGATATCGCTGCGAGAATGTCGCCGGATGAATTGACGTCTGTGACGGGCAAGATCTTGCTTGAGTCACGTCTGAAAAAAGCCACCAACGAAGCACTAGGTGCTCCGGTGGTGAAAAAAATCTATTTCTCTAAATTTGTCGTTCAGTAAGAATTACTGACGAGTAGCTGGCGAGTCGGACTCAAGAGCAACAGACTTATCTGCATCATCTCCCAAACCTTTCAGCATCTTCGCGATTTCTTCTTTCGTGATCTTGCCTTCAGCAAGCAAACGGTCGCGCAAACGGACATCGAGCAATTTTTCTTCAAGAGCTTGGCGTAATTTCATGAAATACCTCGTGTTGAATGGGTGAAGCTAACAAACCCCGTCAAACATGTCCAGGATGCTGCCTAGTGCCAATATTCAGGTTTATCAGGATCATCTTTCTTCACGAGCTTGAGATGCTTCGCGTTGGAACTTGGACGCTTCCCTGAAGTTCCTTTCAACCACCACGCGATGGCCGGTGCCGTCTGGTAGCGGATCAATCCAAAGCCCACCCCCATAGAGAAGAGGTGGCCCCAAGAAGCGGGATTGCCGGAGAAAAGACCCATGTAGAGCTCAACGCCCGCCATGATCAAGCAGAACCATTTGGCCTTCACAGGGAAGGCAAACATCAGCATGAACTGGCGCTCAGGATAAAGAACCGCGTAGGCGACACACAAAGCGTAAGTAAAGCCAGCGGTGCCCATGAGCACACCACCACCCAACCACGTGCCTCGCAAAATCAACGAGGCCAATCCGAGATAAAGTACACCAGCGACAAACACCGAGGTGAACAAAAACTTCAAATAGATTTTGCGGCCCCATTGCGTCTCAAGTTCAGATCCCAGAAACCACAACGCAAGTCCGTTGAACAAAACCGCCATCAGCTGAGTTTCAATCCACGGGTACGTGAACAGCGTGTAGAGCCGCAGAGGAAAAGTATTGCCGGGAACAAGACCGAACCATTCGACCAAGGAGAAGGCACCCAAGGCATGACCGATGGAGTGAAGCACGAAGAGTGACACCAACGTGATCAGCAAAGCTTTATTAACCGGTGTTAAAGGGGGAGCTTGATTCATGTGTGATGTCTTCCCGTAGAGATTTCGATGAGTACGCCACCCGTGGTTTTTGGATGAATGAAATTCACCATGCAACCACCAGCGCCTGGACGAGCGACCGGGTAAATAAATTTGTACCCACGGGCTTCCATCTCGGCCTGCTTGGCCACGACATCCGGAACTTTGAAACAGATATGGTGAATGCCTTCACCTTTGTTGGCGATAAACTTTCCGATCGGAGTCTCAGGCCCGGTGGGCTCAAGCAACTCGATATGCCCGTGCGCATCGATGGGTGCAAACGCCGTGGTGACACCTTGATCGGCCACGAGCTCTCGGCCTGGTTCGAATTTCAAGCCGAGGTCTTCCCATACGCGCATGCGATCATCGAGGGACGACACGGCAATGGCGATATGATCTAAAACGCAGTCTTTAAGTTCTGGAAGCATGGGCCCATTATGGCCCACAAGAAGACGACTCGGCTAGAGATCGGGTGGATCAATTGCTTCGTCACAAGCTGTCGGACTAGATGGGTCAAATGTTGGATTGAGCCCCGCTGGAGGTGGCTGACAAGTCCCTGCCTTACAGTCGCCGAACTCTTGTGAGTTATAGCAACGCTTGGCACAGGTGGTATTACCCTGAGGATCCGTTCCGGTTTTTACGATGTAGCAGTTGGTCACATTGGATTTCTGGCACCAATCTTTCGCTAAACAGAATTGCCCGTACGGTTTGTTACACAAGACCGGCGGCGACAAGGTGTTGTCATGGACACCACAGCGGCCCGTCGAAAGATTACAGCAGAGGCTTGAGCATTCGAAGTCTGATGAACAGCTGGTGCCGATTGGCAAATTACCTACACTCGGGGCTTGTTCTACACATTGAGTGACGAGCTCGTTGTTCCAGCAACGGTTGTTGTAGCAGCACTCACCGCTTCCGCACTGATTTGAGTTCGAGCATGATTTGAAGTTGCTGTAGAGATAGTCGTTGCCTTCGCCTGAAAT